>NZ_CAXAVR010000006.1:0-57567 GCF_963972535.1 uncultured Salegentibacter sp. | reverse complement strand
TTCCAGAGGTAAGTTTTACTGAAACTTTTTTAGATTCCTCATTTTCAAAAATGATTACATTTTCTTCAAAAGCGAGGGAAACTTTAGGAATAATCTCAAAAGGTTGATAGGTTTCGCCAAAAACAGCATCATTATATTTATAAACTATAGGTTTTTCAAAGTTTAGGGAAACATCTTTAAAATTGAGCTTAAAAACTGCTTTAGTAAGACCTGGTCTTTCGGGTAGCCCAATAAGCTCACGGTTTTTTACAATATACATTCCGTTTTTTGATTCTTCCTCTAACCAGTATGGCGTGGTATAAGATGTTTTTTCCGGAACCTTTAATGCGATCTTATTTTGCCAGTTTTCGTTATTTTTTAGTTCGGTTTCGGGTTGAACTTTAGAGTCATTCGGACTTAATTCTATTGAACTCAAAATTACAGGAAAATCACTTCGGTTAATAGCCTCCAGTTTAATTGTTACGCTATCTTTTGGAGTTGCTGAAGGCTGAGAAGCTACTGCTTCTAAAAATAAGCCTGTGCTGGCGTAAATAATATTTTTAATTTCTTTGGTTTTTAATTCCCGCCAATGTTCATTTGGTAATTTCTGGATCAGCTTATAAGCTTCAAGAAGTTGGGGTAGGCTAGCGGCAGGATTTGTAAAACTGTAGTTTTCTTCAACTTGATGTAGAATTTTACTAATTTCAGCACCACCTTCTAATTTGTTCCAGGAAGTATCTATACCTTCAAATACATCTTGTGAGCGAATGGTATCTCCTTTAATTGGTTCTAAATACTCCATTTGTTTCCCTCGGGATCCAGTACTTCCAAAGCCTTGAGATTGGTGTTGGCTTCGGCTTAAAGATGCAATTTCGGGATTTGAAAGTCCAAGTAGCGGAAAATAAACTCCCGTGTCAAAACTTATAAATCTATCTTTACTGGCCTCTTCAAAAGCTTCTTCACCGTCATAAAACCAGGGCGAAGTATTAAAATATGCCCGTTTTGGTTGGTGGGTGTTGGTATACTTTAATTGATCTGGAAATTTATTGGGATTAGCGGCAGCATCAAATGCTTCTAAACTTAGAAGGGCAGAAGAAGTGTGATGCCCGTGTGTACTGCCTGGGGTGCGATGATCAAACCGATTTATAATCACATCTGGTTTAAAATTTCTAATTATCCAAACCACATCGCTTAATACTTTTTCTTTATCCCAAATTTTAAGGGTTTCTTCCGGGGTTTTAGAATAACCAAAATCGTTAGCACGGGTAAAAAACTGCTCACCACCATCTATTTCTCTCGCCGCAAGTAATTCCTGGGTTCTTATTAAGCCCAGTTGTTCTCGTAATTCAGGGCCGATTAGGTTTTGACCACCATCGCCCCGGGTTAAGGATAAATATGCTGTTCGGGCGTGTTTTTCGTTTGAAAAATAGGAAATTAATCGGGTGTTTTCATCATCGGGGTGTGCACCAATGTATAAAACCGAACCAAGGAAATTCAGCTTTTTTATTTTCTGAAATATTTCAGAAGCATTTAATTTTTCGGGTTCCTGTGCGTGTAAATTCAACAGGAAAAAACAGAAAAGTAAACTAAATAGTTTTCGCATAAATTTCACGGCGATTAATAAGACATCCAAATATAAAAACTTTAGTCGCCTGAAGATAGAAAATTAACTGCTTTTACCCGGTAATCGTGATTTAATTATGCTGAAGCTATTTATAATTTACAATAATAACAGCAGAAATTTGGAAAGTAAAAGATTTCTAAAAGCTTTAAAGACTGCTTTTATCTCCATCCAGGTAAACATCTTTAGCTACTAAAGAAACCGCTTTTTGCAGAATTAAGTTATTCGGGTAGGTTATTAATTCTCCCTCTAAAGTTCTGAGGTGCAAATGGAAAGCCTTTATATCTTCAATAATAGCTTCAATAGGTAGATCTTTATCGTGAATCTTTATTTTGTCTCCAATTTTATACGGAAATGAAAAGAAAAGAATTACACCAGAAGTGATATTGCTAAGAATAGACCAAATAGCAAAAAGCGCAACTCCAAGCACTGCAAAAACTGAAGAAAATATTAAAGAAAGTTCGGTTAGTCCCATTCCCCAGGCAATGGCTAATAAGAAAACCGCAATAAACAGGATAAGAATATTGATGTATTTAAACATTAACCGGGTTCGGGTAAAGTCTATTTCACTTCGTTTTCCAACCCTATGAGCAGCTTTTTTTAATAAAAACTGAACGATTAATAAGGCAAATACAGTAATTATCGTGTAGGTAATTTCAGATCTGTATTGAGTTAAAACTTCAAACATTTTAGTGCTAATAATTTTATATAAAGGTAGATTTTAAAAGCTATTTTCAAATAAAAATTATGGACTTATTTAAAATTTTTACTTTTTGTTTAAGGTTAACTTAAAACTTAAGATTATATTGTGTAATACTTTTATAATCAAATATTTAAAACTTAAATAGACGCAAGATCAATTAGTTCATTATAAACTAAATGGGTTGGAAGCCCTACTACGTTAAAATAACTTCCTTCCAGATTGGTAATTCCAATTAAGCCAATCCATTCCTGTATGGCATAGCCGCCAGCTTTGTCAAAGGGTTTAAAATTTTCAACGTAATAATCAATCTCCCCGCTGGTAAGTTCTTTAAAAGTTACTTTTGTTTCGCAGTTTACGGTAGATTGATGATTGTGCGTAGTAAAACATACCGAAGTAAACACACTATGGGTTTTACCAGATAATGATCTAAGCATCTCTTTAGCTTCAACCGTGGTTTCAGGTTTTCCCATAGCTTTGTCTTCGTTATATACAATGGTATCGCTGGTAATTAAAATTTGAGCTTTTTTTAATTCTTTCTGAAAAGCTTCAGCTTTTAATTGTGAGAGAAAATCGGTTATTTCTTCTTTTTTAAGGTAATCTGGACATACTTCTTTTACCGGTCTCACATCAATTTTAAAAGGGATATTTAAATCTTTAAAAAATTGGTGACGTCTTGGAGAGCCTGATGCGAGAATTATTTCTTTCTTCTTTAAAAGTTCTTTAAGCATAATTATTTTATTAAAATCCCTGTAAGATAAGATTATTTGTAAAATTTTTGTTGAATGAAGAATACCAGGTGTAAATTCTATGAAGCAAGAATAAACTGATATAAGCCTATAGAAGTTAATCCGAAAAACATTATTATTTTTAATAATAAACTTAAGTGTGAATAATGTTTCTTCTTTTTAGCTCCCCAAATTTTAACCTGAAAATAGAGTAGGGGTGCGAGTATAAAAATAAGGATATAAATTACCAGGAAAGTATTCTCAAATAAATAATTGTAAATATAATATACAATTGCGGCCACAGGTAAAATACCTATTGCAAAAATGATCTTATTGGTACGGCTATGCCCAAGGATTATAGGTAAGGTTTGTATTCCGGCGTTATAATCTCCTTTCACATCTTCCTGGTCTTTTACTATTTCTCGAAGTAAATTTATTAGAAAAGCAAAAATTGCATAATCCAGTAAAATTGAAAATAGTAAAGATTGAACCTGTTTATTTTGTGAATTTATTGCAGGAAAAAGATCAAAAACTGAAGGCAAAAGCACCACAAAGCCAACAAGCAAGCTAATTAAAACATTCCCCAGCACAGGAATTTGCTTTAAATAACTGGCATAAAGGTAGAGTAAAGCTGAAGAAAAGATGAAAATCGCAACAAACCCGGGTTTGCCCAGTAAATTAGCAAGGTAAAAACCAATTCCTACGCCAATAACATTCAAAATTATAAATAAATTATTCGCTTTTTTTTCTGAAATTTTATTGCCTATAATCAGCTTTTCCGGTTTGTTAATTTTATCGGCCTGTACATCATAAATATCATTAATTACGTATCCCGAAGCGGCAATACAAAGTGTGGCAAGCATAAGGAGCGCATACCCAAAAGTGCTAAGCGTAATTGCAGCGCCAAATTCCTCGAAAAATGAAAATTTAATCAGGATTAAAGTGAGTGCAATAAAAACCAGGTTGGGCCACCGAATTAGTTTGAGGTATGCTATCATATTTAATTATTCAGAAACAAATTTTAGACCTATGAGGGAAATAATTAAGGTGCTTAAGAAAAAGATACGCCAAAAATGCGCGGGTTCCTTAAAGATAAAAATACCCAGCAAAACGGTGCCCACAGCTCCAATACCTGTCCAAACCGCGTAAGCAGTGCCTATGGGTAGCGTTTGGGTAGCTTTGTAAAGTAGAACCATACTTAGCGTGAGCGAAAATAAAAAGCCAACAAACCAAAGGGTACTGGTATTTCCCGAGGTGACTTTCATTTTTCCCAGACAAAAAGCGAAACCTACTTCAAAAAGTCCGGCGAGAATAAGTATAATCCAGTTCATTTATTATTTATCAATCCATTTACCCTGCACTTTCATCACCTGCTCAATCACATCTCTTACACAACCTTTTCCGCCTTTTTTATGCGAAACATATTTTGAAATTTCTTTTACTTCGGCTACCGCATCCTGGGGGCAGCAAGGTAAACCAACAAGTTTCATAGGATAATAATCGGGAATATCGTCTCCCATATATAGAACATCTTCGGCGTTAATTTCATAAATATCGAAGAACTCGTCCATTTGTTCCACTTTATCGTGAATGCCCAGATAAATATCTGTAATTCCAAGGTCTCTAAGACGTTTGCGAACACCTTCGTTTTTCCCTCCAGAAATTATACAAACCGTAAAACCGGCATTTTTAGCTGCTTTTAAAGCATAACCATCTTTAATATTCATAGTACGAAGAAGTTCACCCTGAGTACTAATTTGAATGCTCCCATCGGTAAGCACACCGTCTACATCAAAAACAAAAGTGTTGATTTGGTTTAAATATTCTTTATAATTTTTTTCCATGAAAATCCTGAATAGATTGGGTTAAAATGCTGTAAATGTCTTTATTTTTTTTTGGTAAAAGTCTTAAATGAGCTTCAATCGTTTTTTGGTCATTTCTTATGGCCGGGCCGGTTTGAGCATCTTTTGGTGCTAAGCTTTCAATTTTTGAAGCGGTTTCCTTAATAAGTGGTCTTAAAATACTAAAATCTACCTGGTTTTTTTCGCAAATTTCTGCGCCAAGAGTATATAAATGATTGCTGAAATTGTTTACAAAAACTGCTGCCAGGTGTAAAGCTTTGCGTTGCTCAGAATTTACTTCTCTAACGTCTTTGGTGATTTCTAAAGCCAGTTTCTTAATTTTTTCTAAATTTTCAGCTGAATTTGCTTCGATGCAAACCGGGATTTCCCCAAAATCTACCAATTTGTTTTTAGAAAAAGTTTGCAACGGATAAAACACTCCGAAATTACTCAAATTTTCCAACGCATTTAAACTTACCGCGCCCGAGGTATGTAAAACTATCCCTGGAAGGTCTTTTAGATTATGGGCAACATCGGCAATTACATCATCTTTTAAAGCGAGTAAATAGAAATCGGCCGATTTTAAGTCGCTGATCCTGTTTGTGGTATTGGTGTAATCTTTAAAATAATTCAGGTTTTCTTCCAGGTGATTATACACCTGGATTACCCTGGTGTTTTCTGCTTCAGAAAATGCTCTAAATAGATGAAATGCAACATTCCCTGCACCTAAAATTACCACTTCTATCATTCGGCTAAATTATTAAAAATATTGAGGCAATAAAATTAACATTCATGTAGGAGAATGTCTTGATTTTTACTATTTCAAACCGTTAAAATTCCCTAAATTTGCGGGCTTAAAAGAGTTACTTCATGCAGAATAAAATAGCCTCTGTCATATTTTCTACACGTATAATGGCAGTCTTATTTGTGGTCTATGCAATAGCCCTGGCGTTGGGAACATTTATTGAAAGTTGGTACAGTATAGAAACCGCGAGAGTGTTAATTTATAACGCCTGGTGGTTTGAAGCCATTATGGTATTTTTTGTGATTAATTTCGCCGGAAATATTAAACGGTATAACCTTCATAAACGCGAAAAATGGTCTTCACTTTTAATCCATTTATCGTTTGTATTAATTTTAGTTGGTGCCTTTATTACCCGTTATATTAGTTATGAAGGTGTGATGCCTATCACGGAAGGTGAAACAACAAATATCATGCTTTCAGAAAAAACCTATTTTACCGCATTTATTGACGGGGAAATAGACGGCGAACCTCGCCGAAGGGTTTTGGAAGAACAGGTGCTTTTTGCCCCTGAAACCGAGAATGACTACGTATTAAATACCGATTATAATGGGCAACCGGTTACTATTGAAGCTACTAATTTTATTTATGGTGCTAAAGAAGAATTAGTTCCTGCCGAAGATGGAGAGAATCATCTTAAATTGGTAGAAGCCGGTGGTGGTAATCGTCACGACCATTATTTAAAAGAGGGCGAAGTTCAAAACATACACAATGTCTTATTCGCGTTAAATGAACCTACCGAGGGAGCGATTAATATAACGTATGAGGAAGAAACCGGAAAATACACTATAAACTCTCCATTTGAAGGCGATTATATGCGAATGGCCGACCAGGAGAAAGGGAATTTGGTTAAAGATTCTACCCAAAACTTAATGCTGCGCTCTCTTTATAATATAGGGGCTATGCAATTTGTAATTCCTGAACCGGTGGTTAAAGGAAAATACGATATTATAAAAACCCCAGAAAAAACCGACGGCCAGAGCGATGCTCTAACGGTAAAAGTTACTTCTGAAGGGGAATCTGAAACAGTTACTATTTTGGGTGGCCAGGGAATTCCCAGTGAACCTCATAAAGTAGAACTTGCCGGCCTGGAACTATTCCTTAACTACGGTAGTAAAGAGATAGAATTGCCTTTTGCATTAAAACTGAACGATTTTATTGCCAATAGATATCCGGGAACTGAAAACAGTTATTCTTCATTTAAAAGTAAAGTTGAAATTGTGGAAGAAGGAAAAGAAAATGTTCCCTACGAGATTTATATGAACCACGTTTTAGATCACAAAGGTTTCAGATTCTTCCAGGCCAGTTTTATGCCAGATGAAAGCGGTACAGTACTTTCTGTAAATCACGATTTCTGGGGTACCTGGGTAACTTATATAGGTTATTTTCTACTTTATTTGGGATTAATGCTCATCTTGTTTGATAAAGGTTCCCGTTTTGGAAACCTTAAGGATATGCTTGAAAAAGTAAAAGACAAAAAGAAAAAATTAACTACGGTGCTTATTTTCTTTATGGCTACCGGCTCTATGTTTGCACAAACACCGGGAGACGAGCACGAGCATGCTGAATCGGCCAAAAGAGAAGTAGATTCTATTATTAAAAGCAACGCCATAAGCGAAGAGCACGCTGCTGATTTTGGCCGACTTATAATCCAGGATGCCGGCGGAAGGATGAAACCCGCTAATACGTATTCTTCAGAATTGCTTCGGAAATTAAGCAAATCTGATTCTTACGAAGGCTTAAGTTCAGACCAGGTTTTAGTTTCACTTACTCAAAACCCAATGATTTGGTATAATGTACCTATTATTTATGTTGAAAAACATAACGATAGTTTACATAATCTTCTTGGGATAGAAGAAGGGAAAAAATACCTTACCCTTAGTAGTTTCTTTGACGAGACGGGGAATTATAAGCTTTCTCCGCTGTTAGAAGAAGCCTACCAGGCTGCTGTGCCTAATAAATTTCAGAAAGATTTTATCAATACCGATAAAAAAGTGAATTTATTATATCGTGCGCTTCAGGGTAAGATTTTAAGAATTTTCCCAATTCCGGAACATGAAAATAATAAATGGGTTTCTTATCCTGAATTAGAAGATGAAGAAGGTGCTTTTAAAGGAATGGATTCGGTGTACACCAAACAAATTCTTCCACTTTATATGACTTCCCTTTCTGATGCGGTTGAAAGTGGAGATTATTCTAAAGCAAACCAGTTTCTGGAAAGTATAAAAGGATTTCAAAAGAAATTCGGGGCCGAAGTATTGCCTTCAGAAGAAAAGGTTAATGCAGAAATTGCTTATAACAAATACGATATTTTCAGGAATCTTTTCTGGATGTATATGGTAGCCGGCTTATTTATGCTGGTTATTGTAATTGTAAAGATTTTTAAAGAAAATAAATTTATTGATTGGCTGGTTAAAATAAGCGCCGGCGTTATAATTGTTCTTTTTGTTTTACATACTTTAGGTTTAATTGCCCGGTGGTATATTTCTGGACACGCACCCTGGAGTGATGCTTACGAGTCTATGATTTACGTAGCCTGGGCCACAATGTTCTTTGGTTTGGCTTTTGGAAGAAAAAGTACCTTAACCATTGCATCTACAGCCTTTGTAACTTCAATGATTTTGATGATTGCGCACTGGAACTGGATGGATCCATCTATAGCAAACCTCCAGCCTGTATTAGATTCTTATTGGTTAATGATTCACGTTTCAGTAATTGTTGGAAGTTACGGCCCGTTTACCCTGGGAATGATTCTAGGGGCAGTGGCATTGCTTTTAATGATTTTTACTACTGAGAAAAATAAAAAGAAAATGGACCTCAATATAAAAGAGATCACCATTATTACTGAAATGGCCTTAACTGTTGGTTTAGTAATGCTAACCATTGGGAACTTTCTGGGAGGACAATGGGCTAATGAAAGCTGGGGACGTTACTGGGGCTGGGACCCTAAAGAAACCTGGGCTTTAATTAGTATTATGGTTTATGCCTTCGTAATACATATGCGACTGGTACCGGGATTACGAAGCAGGTGGTTCTTTAACCTTATGGCTGTTGTATCTTTTGCCAGTATTTTAATGACTTATTTTGGAGTAAACTTCTACTTAGCTGGTTTACACTCTTACGCAAGCGGAGATAAAGTGATAACGCCAACATTTATTTATTACGCCGTGGCTATAGTAGCCTTGCTGGGTGCAGTTTCTTACTGGAGATTCCAGAAGTTTTATGCGAAGAAGAGCAAGAAGAAAATAGAGAAGTAAGTTTGTGATATATAAAGAAAAAGAGTTGTTTGAATGTTTTAAGCAGCGTCATCCTGAATTTATTTCAGGATCTAAGTGGTTGTCAATCGAAATACACTAGAAGCTGAAACAAGTTCAGGATTACGAATAATAATAAAAAAGCCTGTCTAAATTTTTTAGACAGGCTTTTTGAGTTTATACAAAGGAATCGATTATTTAATATTTCCAACCATATCTTTAGGTTGTACCCATTCATCAAATTGCTCTTCGGTAAGATGACCTAATTCAACGGCTGCCTCTTTTAGCGTTGTGCCATCTTCGTGTGCTTTATTCGCAATTTCAGCTGCTTTGTAATACCCGATTTTTGTATTTAAAGCGGTAACCAACATCAAAGAATTATTTAAATGTTCTTTGATTCTTGGTGTGTTCGCTTCAATTCCACGGGCACAGTTAACATCAAAAGATACACAGGCGTCACCAATAAGTTCTGCACTTTGCAATAGGTTAGCAGCCATAACCGGTTTAAATACATTTAATTCAAACTGGCCCTGCATTCCGCCAACCCCAATAGCTACGTCGTTACCCATTACCTGAGCGCAAACCATAGTTAAAGCTTCACATTGCGTAGGATTCACTTTCCCTGGCATAATTGAAGAGCCCGGCTCATTGGCAGGAATATTGATCTCTCCAATTCCACTTCTTGGTCCTGAGGAAAGCATTCTAATATCGTTTCCTATTTTATTAAGGGAAACCGCTAATTGCTTTAAAGCACCGTGAGTTTCTACAAAAGCATCATGTGCGGCCAGGGCCTCAAATTTATTTCCTGCCGAAACAAATGGTAATTCGGTGAATTTTGCAATGAATTCAGAAACGCGCTTTGAATATCCTTTTGGAGTATTTAATCCAGTTCCAACCGCAGTACCACCAAGTGCTAATTCGGCTAAATGCGGAAGTGTATTTTCCAGCGCATTAATTCCGTGATCCAGTTGAGCCACATAACCACTAAACTCCTGGCCCAGGGTTAGGGGAGTGGCATCCATAAAATGCGTACGCCCAATTTTTACAACTTCTTTAAACTCATCTGACTTTTTCTTTAAAGTATCACGAAGTTGTCTTACACCCGGGAGGGTAACTTTCGTAATTTTTTTATAGGCAGCGATATGCATTCCCGTAGGAAAAGTATCGTTAGAAGATTGCGATTTATTTACATCATCGTTTGGTTGCAGGGTTTTGTCTCCTTCTCCCAAAGTTTTTCCTGCAAGTTGGTGTGCGCGGTTGGCAATAACTTCATTTACGTTCATATTGCTTTGAGTACCGCTTCCGGTTTGCCAAATTACCAAAGGAAATTGGTCATCATGTTTCCCTTCAAGAATTTCGTCACAAACCTGGGCAATGTAATCTCTTTTATCTACCGGCAAAACACCTAATTCGCAGTTGGTGTATGCAGCAGCTTTTTTGAGGTAAGCAAAACCATAAACTATTTCCAGAGGCATACTGGCGGCAGGACCAATTTTAAAATTATTCCGGGAGCGTTCCGTTTGGGCACCCCAGAGTTTATCGGCCGGAACCTTTACTTCCCCAATAGTATCTTTTTCTATTCTATAGTCCATAATTAATATATTAGTTGTGACACAAATTTACAAGTTAGCGGCTTTTTACAGGTATAAAAACAAAGAATTTAGCCTGTATTTTTTCTGATTTTCGTCAAGTAGGTGTGAATTTCTCACAAATTAATTGTGATAAGCCGGCAAAGCTTACTATCTTTGACCAGATCAAAAAAATTTTGATATTATGTTCGAATTCGATCAATACCTCGGTTTCCTGGCTTTCCTGGTTATTTTAACTATGGGATTCTGGCTTATGATTTTCCTAATGGCTATCTTACCCTATTGGATAGGCGGTTCGGTTGCTGAATTGCTTAAAGAAAAGAAAGAAGCTAGAAAAAAAGCTAAAGAAGAAAAAGCATAAAAAAAGGGACGGTTAATGTCCCTTTTTTTATGCTTTATTTTTTCCAATAAAATAAAAAACCGGCTTATTTAAGCCGGTTTTATTAGTTCTAAATTATCCTTCAAATCCAGGATCATCAAAATCTTCTTCACCACCACGTCGTTGTTCGCGTTTTTGCTGATTGAATCTATAAATTACTGAAAGGTTAATTTGTCTTTGTCTCCATTGGAATTCACTTTCCCTGTTAAAGAATTCAGTAGAAGTAAATGATTTTCTTTTTCTTGAATTTAATAAATCTCTTACGTTTAAAGAAAGCGTAACATTATCGTTTAGAATTTCTTTACTAAAAGCAAGATCTATAGAAAAAATCCCTTCGTTTTTAGTTTGTGCATTTTCCTGTGGACCACGATAGAAAGCATTGGTTTGCCAATCTATAGCACCGGGAAGTGTTACTTTAGAGCTAAACCTTGCAAACCAGCTTGTATTTTTTGCTCCATAATCTACACCATTAAATTCACCTTCAGTTTCAAACTGAAAAAAGTTAAAACTACTATTTAATCTTAACCAGTCTGCCGGGTTGTAAAGAATACCAAGTTCTCCACCGGTTCTTTTATTAGTAGCAAGGTTAATAGGGATAGTTCTAATAATATCAATACCATCTGTAGTTTCCTGGCCTGTATTTTCTTCAACTCTTTCAAACGAATCTGTTTCGTGTTGATAATAAACAGAAGAAGTAAAGGTTATTTTATCCCATCGTTTTAAGTATCCAATATCAAAAGCGCTGGCAAAAGCCGGTTGTAAATTAGGATTTCCCTGAAATACGTTAGTACGACTTGAACGAGATGGGAACGGATTAATATACCAACCTCTAGGGCGGTTAATCCTTCTATTATAACCTACAGTTATATTTTCTTCTTCGCCACCGTCACTGGATAATTCGTAAATTAAATTAACTGTTGGGAACAAGCCTAAATAATTATTGTCAAATTTTGTTTGAATTGGGAATCCAAAAGCTTCAACAAGTTCTTCATCACTTAGTCTTGAATTTATATCACCTTTAAGTTGAGTGTTTTCTAATCTTAAACCTAAGAGAAATGAAAATTTACCAAATTTGGTTCCGTATTGAGAATACAGGGCATTTACGTTTTCTTCGTAATCAAAGATATTGGTAAGCGTATCGTTAGTTACCAGATTTCCGGTAGCTAAATCTTCCTGCTGTAGACGGTAATCTGTAATTTCGTTTTCAAAATTTCCGCGGTAACCGGCTTCAAATCTAGCGTCTTCCCCAAGCGGTAAAACATAATCTGCCTGGATTAAATATTCTTTTTGATCTTCTTCGGTATAAACTTCTTCTCGTTGAAAAGCTTCAGGATTTTCCTGATTTGTAGAAATATATTCTTCGTTTATAAAAGTATTTTGAACTTCGGCATCGTTTTCATATTGAAAATCGGCTGTTAGTTCGTGACCTTCATCATTAAATTTATTCTGGTAATTTATTGAAATCTGGTAGCTATTATCTTCTTCACTTTGTAACTCTCTTCTTAAAGTTTCTTCAACTAAACTGCCACCAATATAGCGATCGCTATTATTTAAGGTTTCATCTTCATCCTCACCGTAGCGATAAAAAATACTGGCTGTAAGCGAAGATTGCTCGGTAAGGAAATATTCAATTCCAAAATTACCGTTGTAGTTTCTATTTAAACGCTCTGTTTCCCGTTCCTCGCGAATTCTATCATACTCGGGTCTAACAATTTCCCCATCAGAATTAAATCGTCTTAGATATTCGGTATCACTAAAGTTATTTTGGGGAGCATCAAAATAGCGCCATCCAATATTAGTAAATAGATTGAATTTTTCAGTTCTATAGTTAAGATTGGTGGAAAGTCCGGCATTATCAGGATGACCTAAGTTTAAATTTACTGAACCGTTGAATCCAAGGGTTTCTTTTTGTCTAAGAATGATATTTAGGATACCTGCCGTTCCTTCAGCATCATATCTAGCCGAGGGGGAAGTAATAACTTCAACACGTTCAATAGCTTCAGCAGGAAGCTGGCTTAAAACATTGCTATCTCCAAACCCGGCCATTGCCGATGGTTTACCGTTAATTAGAATTCTAACATTTTGATTCCCTCTTAAGCTAATTCCGCCTTCAACATCTACAGAAACCGAAGGAACGTTATTAAGAGCATCACTAACAGTACCTCCTGCGGTGGTAAGGTCTTTTCCTATATTATAAATCTTTTTATCAAGTTGGACGCTTACCTGTGTAGTTTCGGCCTGGACTACAACCTCGTCAAGACTATCTGAATCAAGCCCCAGAGAGATAGTACCTAAATTAATATCTGAATCTACCTTACGATCATTGAATTCTTTAGTTTCATAAGA
The DNA here is from genome assembly GCF_963972535.1 of uncultured Salegentibacter sp. Classification (NCBI taxonomy): domain Bacteria; kingdom Pseudomonadati; phylum Bacteroidota; class Flavobacteriia; order Flavobacteriales; family Flavobacteriaceae; genus Salegentibacter; species uncultured Salegentibacter sp. The sequence continues at coordinate 44,328 of NZ_CAXAVR010000006.1, read as the reverse complement.
GATAAATTCAACAATAACATTATAAGTGCCTTCTGGGACTTCTATAGAGAAATTTCCCTGGGAATTGGTTACAACTCCTGTAACATCTGCAGGTTCGTTGGCATTAACTACAGAAACTGTTGCAAACTCCAGAGGAACATTCATCTCCTCGTCCATTACTTTTCCGGAAATTTTATGCGGGCCCGATTGGGCGAAGCCGCTAAGGCTGAAAAAAAGAAAAAACGCTACACTGAGCGTACTCAAGATTTTGGTGGTCATAGAAAAATTTTATTCTTTGACCCCAATTTTTTGAAATGGTTTAATGGAATTTGGGTTAAACTCGCGTTAAATACGACTTTTAAATGTTAAAAGTACTTTTATCACTGAGCTTCAATACTTAAGATTTACGACTAATTTTCTTATTTAATTCAAGATATTTTTCAAACTGCTTTTGGCTCATTAATTTCTGCAACTTTCTATGTTCTGCCTTTTGAATTTCCTTGAGTTTAAAGATTATTTCATCTTCATGTAAAGCCGTAGTATTAAGGATTTCATTCTTTTTAAGGGTATATTCTATAATAAGATCTTCAAGTTTACCGGTTTGTTCAAAATCCAGTTCTAATTCTCTTTTCCAGGTATAGGCTAATTCCCTTGCAATTTCAAGAAGTTCTTTTCTGCTTTTTCTATGCAGGTAAAAATGGGAAAAAACAAATCCCGCAACTAGAAATCCGGCGGCTCCAATTATAGCTATTTTATGTTGAGTTTTCATTTTTTACTGGTTTGAATTACCAAAACTTTTATTGTAATAAATCTTCAATTTTAGAACCCGGGCGACCTACAACCGCAGTATCTTTAGTTTCTACAATAGGTCTTTCAATTAATTTTGGATTTTTAACCATTACAGTAATTAATTCCCTGTCGCTAAGATCTTTATTTTTATATTCTTCTTTCCAGATCTTTTCGTTGGTTCTTATTAACTGCATAGGATAAAAACTTAATTTATCCAGAATTTGCTTTAATTCAGTTTCAGAAAGAGGTTCTTTTAAATATTCTCTAACCTCATAATCTTTTCCTGAGTTTTTAACGATTTCCAATCCTTCCCGGGATTTTTTACATCTGGCGTTATGGTAAACTGTAATCATTATTTTTTGGTTTTGGCTTCTTTAAAATAAACAATAAATTCTAATTCTAAAATTTATGAGTATAAACTTATCAATCTTCCTGCCGTTGTCCCATCATCATTAAAAAAGCTTTTAAAAACATATCAATATCACCATTCATCACGGCATCTACATTTCCGGTTTCTTCTGCAGTTCTTACGTCTTTAACCAATTTATAAGGATGCATCACGTAATTTCTAATTTGAGATCCCCATTCAATTTTCATCTTAGAATCTTCAATTTCCCTACGTTGGGCCTGTTGTTTCTGAAGTTCTATTTCATACAACTGACTTTTTAAAAGCTGCATTGCCTTGGTCTTATTTTCCAGCTGCGATCGTGTTTCAGAATTTTCTACAACAATTCCAGTAGGAGCGTGGCGCAATCTAACCGCCGTTTCAACCTTATTTACATTTTGTCCCCCAGCTCCAGAAGAACGCATAGTTTCCCAGGAAATCTCAGAAGGATTAATATCTATTTCAATTGAATCATCGGCTAATGGATAAACATAAACCGAAGCAAAAGAGGTGTGCCTTTTCGCATTACTGTCAAATGGGGAAATACGCACCAGCCTGTGTACGCCATTTTCGCCTTTTAACCATCCAAAAGCAAAATCGCCTTCAATTTCAAGCGTTACCGTTTTAATTCCTGCAACATCACCGGCCTGGTAATTCAATTCTTTTATCTTAAACCTGCGTTTTTCGGCCCACATAAGGTACATACGCATAAGCATCTCGGCCCAGTCGCAACTTTCGGTACCACCGGCACCGGCAGTAATTTGTACAACAGCACTCAATTTATCACCCTCTTCCGAAAGCATATTTTTAAATTCAAGGTCTTCTATAAGGTCTAAGGCTTGCTTATGTTTTTCTTCCACATCTTTTTGCGTAGCTTCATCTTCCTTATAAAATTCATACAAAACCTCTAAATCTTCTACCAGGGTTTCTCCTTTTTCAAATTCGTCTACCCATTGCTTTTCAGTATTGAGATCACGCATTAGTGCCTCAGCTTTTTTAGGATCGTCCCAAAAATCTGGAGCAAAGGTTTTTTCTTCCTGGTTGGAGATTTCTATTTTTTTGGCATCAATGTCAAAGATACCTCCTTAACGCACCAAGGCGCTCTCTGAGATCTTTGATCTGCTCAGTTGTAATCATATCTAAATTTTATAAGGTAAAAATAGAATTTAAGACTGCGACGGGAAAGTATTTAACGATATTTTTATAGTTTTAGACTTCCTATAAAAGCACGTAAATGCAGCAATTTTCACTTATTTTGCTGTTAGTCAGTTTCTCACTTTCCAGAATAATATAATTTCTTCTGAAAAAGAAATTTTGCATTGGAGGTTTGAAATTGATTTTAGAAATTTAGTTATAATGAATCAAATGGAAATAATTTCTGTTTTTGCTGAAATAAAAAAGAAATATATATGAAAGAAATAGATTTAAGAAGTGATACCGTAACCCGCCCAACAAGCGGAATGTTAAAAGCAATAATGGGCGCCGATGTTGGGGACGATGTTTATAAGGAAGATCCTAGCGTAAACGCTTTAGAAGAAAAACTGGCAAAGATGTTCGGGAAGGATGAAGCCTTATTTTTTCCTACCGGAAGTATGGCTAACCAGGCCGCAATAAAATTGCATACACAACCTGCCGAGCAGCTTATTTGTGATAAATGGGCGCACGTTTTTAACTATGAAGGTGGTGGCGCTTCTTTTAATAGTGGGGTTTCCTGCAAGTTGGTAGATGGTGATCGCGGAATGATTACTGCTACCCAGGTTGAAGAAAATATAAATCCGCCAGACTTTTATCACAGTCCGTTAACGAGTTTGGTTTGTTTGGAAAATACCACCAATAAAGGTGGTGGCGCTTGTTACGATCTAAAGGAAATCAAAAAAATAAGAAAAGTTTGCAATACGCATAAATTAGGTTTGCATTTAGACGGCGCAAGGCTTTTTAATGCCTTGGTGGCTAAAAATGAAGATCCAAAAGAATACGGAAAATTATTTGATACTATTTCGGTTTGTCTTTCTAAAGGGCTGGGAATCCCTATGGGATCGGTGCTTATTGGTGATAAGGAAATTATGAAAAACGCGATTAGAATTCGTAAAGTTTTAGGTGGTGGTATGCGCCAGGTAGGTTTTATAGCCGCAGCCGGAATTTATGCCTTAGATAACCACGTAGAACGTTTAGCCGAAGACCATAAAAGAGCTGCAGAAATTGCTGAAACTTTAGATGCTGCAAGCTATGTGGGCGAGGTGGAAACTGTGGAAACAAATATTATTATTTTTTACCTGAAAAATGCTTCAGATGAAACTGCTTTTATGAAAAAGCTTCAGCAGGAAAATATTAGAATAAGCAATATGGGACAGGGAAAATTAAGAATTGTTACCCATTTAGATTATTCCGAAGAAATGCACCAGAAGTTTTTGAAGGTTCTACGGGAAATTAATTTATAGGTTTTAATAGAGTTTAACCTAATCTTACAATGCTTTTAATATGTTTCGGGAATTGAATTTCATAATTTTCAAAAAACCAAAATTAAGTTATGAAAAATGTATTGCCAAGAAAAGAAGTACCAAGATTAAGAGTAGAAACTACCAGCGGAATGCAATGGGATTTACGCGACCAGAAACCAGAGAATTTTACGATGGTTATTTTTTATCGCGGATTGCACTGCCCGGTTTGTAAATCGTATTTAGAAGAATTAAATAAAAAAGTTGAGAAATTTCAGGAGAAAGGAGTGAGTGTTATTTGCATTAGCGCGAATAATAAGACCCTGGCAGAAAAAACGGTGAAGGAATGGGAAGTAGATAATCTTACTATAGGTTATAATTTTAATACTGAAGATGCCCGGAAATGGGATTTATATATTTCTGAAGGAATTAACGATGAACCGGAAGTTTTCTTTGAACCCGGACTGTTTCTTGTTAAACCTGATAATACCCTTTATGCGGCTTCTATTCAAACGATGCCTTTCGCAAGGCCAAAATTTGATGAATTATTAAAGGCTATAGATTTTGTGGTAGAAAAAGAATATCCAGCAAGGGGAGAAGCATAAAAAGAAAAACCTCACAGTTTTTAGAAAGCTGTGAGGTTTTTTTGATTTAAATTCTGAAATAAATTCAGGATTTAAGATAATTAAATTCTATTTGAATTGATCTAAACCGGGAATATCTGGCATCCCGTCTTTTGCTACGGCAGCAAGTTCTGCTTCGTTAATATCTGAAGCTCTGCTTATCGCTTTATTTAAAGTGAGTACCAAATAATCTTCCAGCTGTTCTTTATCATCCATCAATTCATCAGCAACGCTAATATTCTTAATTTCACGCGTAGCGCTAATAGTTACTTTTAGAAGTCCGTCACTGGATTTTTCTTCAATAGTTACCGTTTTTAGGCGTTCTTTAGTTTCTTCAACCTTTTGTTGGGTTTCCTTGATCTTATTCATCATACCCATCATATCTCCAAACATAGTCTCTTTTTTAAATTTAATAAACACAAATTTACTAATTACAGGTTTAATCCTGTTAATTTGAACCCACTAATTATGTATTTGGTTGGGAAGCCTTACCTTTGCAAGCGCTTAAAAATAATGCAGATTTGAAAAAAGAAATTTTACCGCCAAAAGCTAAGAAAATACCTAAAACCCTGGAATTTCACGGAGACGTGAGAATAGATAATTATTACTGGATGAACAATCGCGACAATCCAGAAGTTATTGATTATCTAAATCAGGAAAATGAATATAACCAGAAAATGACTGCTCATACCAAAGATTTTCAGCAGCGGTTATTTGAGGAAATGAAAGGCCGAATAAAAGAAGATGATGAATCGGTTCCCTATAAATTGAATAATTACTGGTATTTAACCCGTTTTGAAACCGGAAAAGATTACCCAATTTATTCAAGGAAAAAGCGGGAACTGGATGCGCCTGAAGAATTGCTTTTTGATGTTAATGAAATGGCCGAAGGTTTTGAATATTACAGTCTTGGCGGATTGAATGTGAGTCCCGATAATAAAATGGTGGCTTTTGGGGTAGATACTTTAAGCCGAAGAAAATATACCATTCAAATTAAAGACCTGCAAACAGGAGAAACTTATCCTGATAAAATTGAAAATGCAACCGGAGGTTCTACCTGGGCGGCCGATAATAAAACGCTTTTCTATACTAAAAAAGACGAACAAACGCTTCGTTCTTATCGAATTTACAAGCACATTTTAGGAACTGATTCTGCTGAAGATGAACTGGTTTTTGAAGAGGAGGATGAAACTTTTAATACCTATGTTTATAAATCCAAGTCCAAGGAATATATCATCATTGGGAGTCATAGTACTTTAACTACAGAATACCGTATTTTGAAGGCTGATGATTCATCTGGTGAGTTTAAGGTTTTTCAGCCCAGGGAACGAGGTTTAGAGTATAGCATAGCGCATTACGAAGATAACTTTTACGTAATGACCAATAAAGATGGTGCCACCAACTTTAAACTTATGAAAACCCCGGTTGATAAAACTACAAAAGAAAACTGGGTAGACGTTATTCCGCATCGCGAAGATTATTTACTGGAAGATATTGATATCTTTAAAAAGTATCTGGTAGTAAGCGAGCGTAATAATGGCTTAAATAAAATAAAAGTGATTCGCTGGGATAATTCAGAAGAATATTATATTCCTTTTGATAATGAAACCTATACCGCTTATACCTCTATAAATCCTGCTTTTGATACTGATATTTTAAGATTCACTTATAATTCTATGACCACGCCAACTTCGGTTGTAGATTTTAATATGGAAACCCAAGAAAAGACGGTTTTAAAAGAACAGGAAGTTTTAGATAAAAATTTTAATAAAAATAATTACCTCTCTGAGAGAATTTGGGCTACTGCCAAAGATGGTACTAAAATTCCGGTGAGTTTGGTTTATAAAAAAGGAACTAAATTAGATGGAAATAGTCCGCTACTACAATATGCTTATGGTTCCTACGGTTCTACCATAGATCCTTATTTTTCTACGGTAAGGCTAAGTTTATTAGATCGTGGTTTCATTTATGCAATCGCACACATTCGTGGTGGGGAATACCTAGGACGTAACTGGTATGAAGACGGGAAGCTTTTCAATAAAATGAACACTTTTACTGATTATATAGATGTTTCAGAATATTTAATTCAGGAAAAATATACTTCCGCAGAACATCTTTACGCAATGGGCGGTTCAGCAGGAGGTTTGCTTATGGGCGCGGTTATTAATATGGCGCCACAGATTTATAATGGAGTTATTTCTGCAGTTCCTTTTGTAGATGTGGTAACTACTATGTTAGATGATAGTATCCCGTTAACCACTGGGGAATACGATGAATGGGGAAATCCGAATAATAAAGATTATTACGAATATATGATGCAATATTCGCCTTACGATAATGTAGTGGCGCAAGATTATCCAAATTTACTGGTAACAACAGGTTTACACGATTCCCAGGTTCAATATTGGGAACCGGCAAAATGGGTAGCGAAATTAAGAGAATTGAAGACCAATAATAATTTATTATTGTTCCATACTAATATGGATGCCGGTCACGGTGGGGCTTCCGGACGTTTTGAAGCATTGAAAGAAGTAGCCGAAGAGTATGCGTTTTTACTGGATTTGGAAGGAATTGACCACTAATTAAAAAATTTGCCTTAAATTTGGGGGATTTTACGCTCTTAAAAAGAGTGAAATAGTTAACCCAAATTTTGTAAAGAACTTCGATTTATGAAAGAAGATTTGCAAGTATATGATAATGTATTGCAGTTAATTGGCAATACACCCTTGATACAACTGAATAAAATAACCCAGGAATTTAAAGGGGAATTCTTCGCTAAAGTAGAAGCCTTTAATCCGGGACACTCCGCTAAAGACCGTATTGCACTTTATATTATTGAAGAAGCCGAGAGAAAAGGTATTCTTAAACCGGGAAGCACAATTATAGAAACTACTTCTGGTAATACCGGTTTTAGTATTGCTATGGTGAGTGTTATAAAAGGTTATGAATGTATTCTTGCGGTAAGCTCCAAAGCTTCTAACGATAAGATTGATATGCTAAAAACAATGGGTGCCAAGGTGTATGTTTGCCCGGCGCACGTTTCGGCAGACGATCCTAGATCTTATTACCAGGTTGCGAAAAGATTACATTCAGAAACTAAAGGCTCGGTTTATATTAATCAGTATTTTAATGAGCTGAATATTGATGCTCATTTTAATTCTACAGGCCCCGAGATTTGGAAACAAACCGAAGGAAAAATAACTCACCTTGTAGCTTGTAGCGGTACCGGTGGAACAATTTCTGGAACTGCCAGATATTTAAAGCAGCAAAATCCTGAAATGAAAGTTATTGGTATAGATGCTTACGGTTCAGTTTTAAAGAAATATCACGAAACAAAAGAATTTGATTCTGGTGAGATTTATCCTTACAGAATAGAAGGACTGGGAAAAAACCTTATTCCATCTGCAACAGATTTTGAGATTATTGACCGTTTTGTTAAGGTTAGTGATGAAGATAGTGCACATACCGCCAGGGAACTTGCAAAAACCGAAGGTTTATTTGTAGGTTACACCAGTGGGGCAGCTACCCAGGGATTAAAACAACTTGCTGAAGAAGGGGAATTTGACGAAAACAGTAATGTTGTTGTAATATTCCCCGATCACGGTTCCCGTTATATGGGGAAAGTCTTTAGCGACGATTGGATGGAAGAACAGGGCTTTTTTGATACTAAAAATGAAATTGAGGCAGAGCCTATAGAATTTATAAAATAAGAAGTATTTTGAAATTTATTCAGAAATAAAGTTTATAAAAGCATCCCGCGTAGGATGCTTTTCTTTTATTTGAATTTGCTGAATAAATAACTTTGTGCAATTGAGCCAATTTTAAGTATTTTTGCGGCTCGACTAAAAAAAGATCGATGAGGGATTTATTTGAAAAAATATATAAAGATAAAGGACCATTAGGAAAATGGGCAGAGCAAGCTGAAGGATATTTTGTATTTCCTAAGCTGGAAGGGCCAATTTCTAACCGAATGAAATTTAGAGGGAAAGAAGTAATTACCTGGAGTATTAATGACTACCTGGGACTTGCCAATCATCCCGAAGTAAGAAAAGTAGACGCTGAAGCTGCTGCTGAATACGGTTCGGCTTACCCAATGGGTGCTAGAATGATGAGCGGCCATACTCAACTTCACGAAAAATTGCAAGACGAATTAGCTTCTTTTGTACACAAACAATCGGCCTACTTGCTTAATTTTGGTTACCAGGGAATGGTTTCTACCATAGACGCTTTAGTTTCTAAGCAAGATGTAATTGTTTATGATGTAGATGCTCACGCCTGTATTATAGACGGTGTAAGATTACATTTAGGTCAGCGTTTTACTTATAAGCACAACGATCTTGAAAGTATAGAAAAGAACCTGCAACGTGCCACTAAAATTGCAGAGCAAACCGGAGGAGGAATTCTATTGATTTCTGAAGGCGTTTTTGGTATGCGTGGTGAACAGGGGAAATTAAAGGAAATCGTTGAGCTAAAGAAAAAATATAATTTCAGACTTTTTGTAGACGATGCTCACGGTTTTGGAACTCTTGGTAAAACAGGAGCCGGAGCAGGCGAGGAGCAGGGCGTTCAGGATGAGATTGATGTTTACTTCGCAACATTCGCGAAATCTTTAGCCAGTACCGGTGCCTTTATTGCAGCCGATAAAGAAATTATAGATTATTTAAAATATAATTTACGTTCGCAAATGTTTGCTAAGTCATTGCAAATGCAATTGGTAGTGGGAGCATTAAAACGTTTGGAAATGCTAAGAACAATGCCAGAGCTTAAAGAAAAGTTGTGGGAAAATGTTAATGCACTTCAAAACGGACTTAAAGAAAACGGATTTGATATTGGAACCACGCAAAGTTGTGTGACTCCGGTATATCTAAAAGGAAGTATTCCGGAAGCAATGGCTTTGGTGAAAGATCTTAGGGAAAACCACGGCGTTTTCTGTTCTATCGTAGTTTACCCGGTTATTCCTAAAGGACTTATTTTATTAAGAATGATTCCTACCGCTACGCATACCCTTCAGGATATTGAAGAAACCTTAACTGCTTTTTCAGCAATTAGAGAGCGTTTAGAAAACGGAACTTATAAAAGATTATCTGCTTCAGTTTCTGCTGCAATGGCAAGCAAGGAGTAGGAAATATTTAGTTTTGGAAAATTAATAAAAGCCGTTTAAAATTTCTTCTTGCTAATGTCATTCTGAACTTGTTTCAGAATCTAATTGGTATTAAACTAGACCCTGAAACAAGTTCAGGGTGACGAAAAGTGAAAATTTAAACGGCTTTTCTATGTTTAAGTTTTAGAAAAAATTAGGTTCAGGATTAATCTCCTGAACCATTAACATCTTCATTTTCCTTATAAAATCCGGTTTCTTCCAATTCTTCACCACGTTGGTTTCGGTCGCCTTCATAAGTGTCTTCAATATATTCATCATCGTCGTGAAAATCGAATCTATAAGAAACTCCGGCAGCTACCTGCCATCTCGAAGGAGTGTCTTTAAAATTAACAAGACCAGAAATATCTACCTGAAAATCTTTTCCAAATAGATAGGCTGCGCCACCTCTTACCAAATCATCGGCATATAGATCACTTATATAAGTTTGGAATTCCCCAAAAACGGCAAATTTTGGAGTAATAGCGTGGGTTAAGGTAAAGATTCCGCCGTAAGAAGGATATTCTTCTGTAAATTTATCGGCTATAAAATTCATAACCAAAACCCATCGGCCCCAGTTATGTTGGGTTATTAAAGCAGCTTTAGGGCTAATTATTGATTCCCCCTCAAACATGTAGGGATTTTCCCACCAGCTAAAATTAGCGCCGGCATACACCGAGACAGCAGGAATTAAACTTCGTAGATTTAACCGTTGATTCGCCTTCCAGCTATATAAATTTACTTTTCTCTCTTTTACACTAACTCCTGGATCAAAAACCAGGAATTTAGCGCCAAGAGTATTTGTTTTAAAGTTGCTAAATCTAAACTCATCACTGCTATTTCCCACGGGAATAGAGGTAACCTGATCCTGAAAAGAACCAAAGAAATTAAGTTCCAGGATTTCAGTTAAAAATCCATATCGTAAACCATAACTGGCACCTAAATTATCTGTGTCGCTATTAAATAAGGTATGATTATCATTACCGAAATAACCACCGGCTTCAAGTTGTAATACATTTTTGCCCACGGCATACGCGCCTTGCGATTCACCCGGGCGATTCGAATTTATGGTTTCAGTATATTGCGCATTTGCGCTAAATACTCCGAGGAAAATAAAAGCGATACCTACTTTTAAATAGTGCATATTAGATTGGTTTGTTACTTTCAAAGATAGCAGATTTATTATTTTTTTAGGAGCTCAAAGCTTCTATTCTCAAGGCTTATTTTTATTTTTGCATAAATTCCTGAAAATGATAGAAGCTTCTTTTTCCGATGTATTACAAACGATTCTAATCATTCTATTAGTATATTTTGCCTTTAAATTACTAATTAAATGGTTTGGGCCGCTTATTCTCAAATATTTCCTGCGGAAAATGGGAAAACGTTTTGAAGAACAATTCAGGCAACAACAAGGTCCTGCTTCACAGAAAAAAGAAGGAAAAGTAAGCATTGACAAGAAGCCGAAAGGAAAAAGGAATTCTAATAAAAACGTTGGGGAATATATAGATTACGAGGAAATTGATTAATTTCGGGATCAATTTTTTATATTGAAAAGGGAAGAAGCTGCCCGTTCAATTTAACAGAAAGTGATCTAAAAAATTTCAGATGGCCAATCTTAAAAAGTTTCTACCGCATCTTCTCGTTTTGGTAGGCTTCGTAATAGTTTCTTTATTTTATTTTAGTCCGGTTCTAGAAGGAAAAAAGATTTTTCAAAGCGATATAGTTCAATATATCGGAATGGCCAAAGAGCAAAACGATTTTCGCGATCAAACCGGCGAAGAACCTTACTGGACCGATTCTGCTTTTGGAGGAATGCCAACATTTCAATTAGGCGCATATTATCCGCATAACTACGTTAAAAAACTAGATTCAGTTTTAAGATTTTTACCCAGACCTTCCGATTATCTATTTCTTTATTTTATCGGCTTTTATATTCTCTTACTCTGCTTAAAACTCGATTTTAGACTCGCGTTTCTAGGTGCGTTGGCCTTCGGTTTTTCTACTTATCTTATTATTATCCTTGGAGTAGGACATAATGCCAAGGCTCACGCGATAGCTTATATGCCGATGGTCTTAGGCGGAATTATTCTCACTTTCAGGCAAAAATATTTATGGGGGTTTTTAGTCTTGGCTATTGGAATGGCGCTGCAAATTGGCGCAAACCATTTCCAGATGACCTATTATTTGCTTCTTCTGGTAATTGTTTTGGGAATTGCATATTTAATTGATGCCTACCGAAAAAATATCTTACCAAAATTCTTTAAAGCTTTAGGAGTAATGGTTGTGGCGGTTATACTGGCGATAGGCGCCAATGCTACCAATCTACTTGCCACCCAGGAATATACCGCACACAGTACCCGGGGTGATACCGGTTTAACCATTGCCCCCGACGGTTCAGATAAACCCGCAGCCGGCTTAACTTATGATTATATCACCGAGTATAGCTACGGGATAATGGAATCTTTTAACCTTTTTGCTCCCCGGTTTATGGGCGGCTCCAATGCAGAAGATATTGGAAAAGATTCAGAAATTTATGATTCCTTACTCAAACTTGGGGCATCCCCGGCACAGGCGGCTAATTTTACTGAAAATGCACCTACTTACTGGGGCGATCAGCCTTATGTAGGCGCGCCGGCGTATATTGGTGCCACAGTATTATTTCTCTTTATTTTTGCCCTTTACCTTGTGAGAGGCCGTTTAAAATGGTGGATTGTTGGAGGGAGTGTTTTAGCCTTGATTCTTTCCTGGGGTAAAAATTTTGAATTTTTTACCGAGTTCTTTATAAATTACGTTCCCCTGTACAGTAAATTTAGAGCCGTTTCTTCCATACAGGTAATTATAGAATTATGCGTTCCTGTTTTAGCCGTTTTCGGCCTTTATAAATTATTTGATCCTAAACTTCAAAAAGAAGTAAAAGTTCACGCGCTTAAATGGTCTGGGATAATTGTGGGTGGAATTGGAATTGCTTTGTTGCTTTTCCGTTCTGTACTATTTGATTTCAGTGGTGCGGGAGATTCAGCTTTAATTCAACAAATGGGCGCCGATTTTGTAAGATCTCTAAAGGAAGACAGGCAGGCAATTTATACCGAAGATCTTATTAGGTCACTTATTTTTTCCGCATTAACCGCAGCAGCCCTTTGGTTATATATTGAAAAGAAAATCACGCAAAACTGGTTAGTACCGGCTTTAGCACTTCTAATTTTAATCGATTTGATTCCTGTAGATAAACGCTATGTTAATGATGATGATTTTGTAAGCGCTAGACAGATGGATCGTCCATTCCAACCTAATGCTGCCGATCAACAAATTTTACAGGACGATGCACATTACCGTGTTTTTGACGTTTCCGGAAGCCCTTTTAATACCGGAAGAACTTCTTATTTTCACAATGCCATAGGTGGTTATCATGCAGCCAAGCCGGGCAGAATGCAGGATTTATACGATTTCTATATTTCTCAAAATAATATGGAAATTCTAAATATGCTGAATGCTAAATACTTTATTGTTCCTTCTGAAGGTGGTCAGCCGCAAGCACAACAAAATCCGAATGCTTTTGGAAATGCCTGGTTTGTGAAGGATATTATATGGGTTGAATCTGCTAACGAAGAAATACTGAATTTAAACGAAGTTGACCTTCAAAATACGGCGGTTATAAATTCAGAATTTAAAAATGAAGTTTCTGAAGATTTTAAAGCCACCGAAAATGCAGAAATTCAATTGCAAAGCTATCAGCCTAATGAATTGGTCTATGAAACTAATGCCTCATCGCCTCAGTTTGCAGTTTTTTCTGAAATGTACTACCAACCGGGTTGGCAGGCATATTTAGATGGGGAAGAAGTAGATCACGTGAGGGCAAATTATGTGTTGCGAGCTATGAATATTCCTGCAGGCGAGCATACTGTGACTTTTAGATTTGAACCTGAAGTAGTAAATACAGGGAGCAGCATTGCCCTGGCAAGTTCCATTATTTTGGTTTTAATTATTTTAGGCGGATTTTACTATAAATCCCGAAAGAGGGAATAAGTTCTTAAATGGAAAAGGTACTCATTATAACTTATTATTGGCCACCGGCTGGCGGTCCCGGCGTGCAGCGCTGGCTTAAGTTTGTGAAGTATTTAAGGGATTTTAATATTGAACCTGTGGTTTATATTCCTGAAAATCCTAATTACCCTATGTTGGATAATTCTTTAGAAAATGAAATTCCGGAGGGAATAACTATTCTTAAGAAGCCTATTTTTGAACCTTACCAATTAGCCGGTTTTTTTGCGAAAAACCAAACCAAAACCATTAGCAAAGGAATTATTGCTGCAGAGAAAAATCAGTCTTTTTTACAGAAAAGTCTACTTTTTATTAGAGGTAACTTATTTATTCCTGATGCACGGAAGTTTTGGATAAAACCATCGGTGACATTCTTGAAAACCTATTTGAAAGAAGAAGGTATTAAAAAAATAATTACAACCGGTCCGCCGCACAGTTTACACCTTATTGGTTTAAAATTGAAGCAGGAACTCGATTTAAAATGGATAGCCGATTTTAGGGATCCCTGGACTCAAATTGGGTATCATAAAAAGCTGAAACTTACTGAATCCAGCAAAAAGAAACACTTACGTCTTGAACGAGAAGTTTTAAATGCTGCCGATCAAATTATAACGACCAGTTATACTACCAAGACTGAATTTGCCGAAAAAACCAATAAACCAATAGGTATAATCACTAACGGATTTGATACTGAAGAAAATGAAGCAAATACCAACGAATTAGATACTAAATTCAGTATTTCTCATATTGGTTCCTTGCTTTCAGAAAGAAATCCCGAGAATCTTTGGACTGCCATAGCGGAACTTACAATAGAGAATTTAAATTTCTCAGAAGATCTGGAATTGAAATTAGCAGGTACGGTGAGTGAAGAAATAATCACTTCAATTAAATCTGTAGGATTAGGGGAGAAGCTTCAGTTATTAGGTTATGTAAGTCATACGCAAGCAATTGCGCTTCAGCAGAAAAGCAGGTTAGTATTATTAATTGAAATTAACAGCGAAGAAACCCGCGGAATTATTCCGGGGAAGTTATTTGAATATTTAAGTTCAAAAAGGCCCATATTAGCTATTGGACCCGAAAAATGGGATGTTCAGCAAATATTGCAGCAAACCAGATCTGGAGAATATTTTCAATATTCAGAAAAAGACCGACTTAAAAGTCTAATTTTAAAACATTACGATGCTTATAAAAAGGGCAACGGTAATTTTATAAATGGAGATATTCAGCAATATCACAGAAGAAATCTTACGCAAAACCTGGCCAGTTTAATAAAAGAGCCTATAGAATTATGGGAATAATAATCAAGCAATCTTTTAAAAACCTAATTACCACCTATTTTGGTTTTGCGATTGGTGCGATTAATACTTTGTTTCTATTCACCTACTTCCTGGAACCTGAATATTACGGGTTGGTGACTTTTTTACTTTCAGCGGCAAGTTTGCTCTGGCCTTTTATGGGATTTGGAGTGCACAGTACATTAATAAAATTCTTCACTTTTTATAAAACCAGGGAAGAAAAAGATAAGCTGCTAAATTTAGTACTGTTTTTACCGCTAATCGTTTCACTCTTGCTGGGAATAATAGTGGCTTCTGGTTATTCATTTTTAATCAATTACTTTACCCAGGGTAACGGATTGGTTCGACCGTATATTTGGCTAATTTTTTTAATAGCTTTTGCTACCGCCTATTTTGAAATCTTTTTCGCCTGGTCTAAGCTTTTTTATAAAAGTGTATTCGGAAACTTTATGAAAGAGGTTTTTCATAGGTTCTGCATCAGTTTATTACTTTTAGGAGTTTATTTTAACTGGATTACAGTGCATCAATTTATCTATTGTATTGCCGGGGTTTTTATCCTGCGACTTATTGCAATGAAGATCTATGCGTTTTCGCTCTATTTGACGCGTTTAAATTTTAAATTTCCAAAAAACTTATCACCGGTTTTAAAATATACCTCGCTAATTCTTATTGCGGGTTCAGTCGCTACCGCTTTATTAGATTTAGATAAAGTGATGATAGAATATTTTATGCCGATAGAAAACGTGGCTATCTACGGAATTGCAATTTATATCGCTACAGTAATTTCGGTGCCGCAAAAGGCAATGCACCAAATTACAAACCCCATGACGGCTGAATTCCTTAATACCAAAAATAAAAAAAGCCTTGAAGAGCTTTATAAAAAGAGTTCTTTAAACTTATTGATTGTAAGCTTACTCATTTTTATCCTGATAATCACTAACGTAAAACAACTTTACGAACTAATTCCCGATGAATATGAGTTGAGTATTCTTGTGGTTTTATTAATCTCCCTGGTGAAGCTTTATGATAACCTTCTTGGGAATAATAACAGTATTCTTTTTAATTCAGATTATTACCGAATTGTACTGTTTATAGGTGTTCTTCTTGTTTTTGTAGCCTTTGTTTTAAATTTGATATTTATTCCCAGCTTTGGGATAGAAGGAGCGGCAATTGCCAGTTTTTTAGCTTTTTTTATATATAATTCTTCTAAAATCTGGCTAGTGCATAAAAAGTTTAATTTCCTTCCGTTTACTTCAAAAACCTGGTTGGTACTTTTTACCGGAATGATCCTTTCAATTGCGTTTTATTTTTGGGATTTCGGTTTTCATCCAATTTTAAATATTGCACTTAAATCTATTTTAATAGGAATAAGTTATGTGGGACTAGCTTATTTTCTGAATTTTTCTTCAGAAGTGAATTCCATAATTAATAAGGTTTTGGGTATAAAAACCTCCTAAAAACGGGAAACCCCCGAAGCTTTTGAGGCTTCAAGGGGTTTCCAACTAACCAACCAAAAAATTAAATTATGAATTCTTTATTATCTGTTATTCACATTTCGTGCCGAACTTCTTCCTCGTGAAGAAGAATTTGAAGTTCTAGCCGAAGATCTTGTATTTGTACTGCTTTTTACCGCTTGTGTGTTATTACTTCTATTACTACTTCTGGAGGTAGCCTGCGTTCTTCTTGAGCTTGGAGCGGTTGTAGCTCTACTGGTTTGTCTCGTAGGAGTGCTTTTTACAGTTCTACTATTCCTTGCAGATGAGTTTACATTTGTATTAGAAGATCTACTGGTATTTACTGCAGCTCGTCTTGTATTCACACTTGAATTTGCATCAACTCTTGTACGGTTATTTCTGCTATTCACAACATCGCTAGTATTAGTACTTCTGGATGATCTTACAGCATTTCCTCGAGAATTGGTGCTACTATTTTTTTCTGATCTAATCGTTCTGCTTCTGTTAGCGGTGTTATTAGATCTTTCAGAATAAGCGTTGCTTCTTACATTTCTTGTATTTAAAGCTACACGAGATTCGTCACCTCTAATATCTTTTATATCACGTCTTTCAGAAGTTCTTCTTCCTTTATTATAAGAAACCGCTTGTTGATTTGGCCTGTAAAAATTTTGATGCACATTACTAGAATAATGATTATTATAATAATTTACGTGTTGCACGTAAGTAACGCGGTTTGGCTGATAGTAAGCCCTATAAGGCTGTCCAAATACTATGCTCACACTACTGCGAGGTCTTGAATAATACTGGTGCCACGGCCTGTAAACATAAGTGTTATTATAATGATTTATAAATCCTGTATAGTTGGTGATTCGGTTAAAACGGTTGTAATGAATATGTAGACCTCCAACTCTTGCAATACGGCCACGACGGTTATAATCTATAAAAACATCACCGGCCCTTATTATTCTTCCGTAGTAATCATAAAAAACCGGAACACTTTCAATTTGAATTACCGCTCCATAATCGTCATACTGCACATACGCATCATAATTATGCCCTGCGTTATAACTAATATTCATATTGGGAGTAGAAATATTTACAATGCTGGTACTTCTAAATTGAGGGTTAAAATAGAAATCAAATTCCCCGTTGGGATAAACGGCAAACTCAACACCGTTTTCAACGAAAATAAAGGCATTATTATAGGCATTACGAGGCATAGCTTCTGAAGCAGCCTTTGCAGAAATACCAATAAATAAAAAGCTGAATAAAATGGCGATATTTTTCATGGTTTGCGTTTTATGTTGTTAAAGTGATTCTCATTTAGAATCAATACATAAAATACAAACCGCGTGCCAAAAAAAGAAAACCCCTAAAAAAGCTTGTTTTTAGAGGTTTTATATAGAAAATTGAATAATTCAGTAGAAAATCTTCAATAGAAATGAAATTTAGCGTGTATTTTTTCAGAAAGAATAATAGCTATAATTTTTCTTTGAGATACTTTGCGGTAAAAGATTTTTTCGATTTAATAATTTCTTCAGGAGTGCCGTTTGCAACAATATTTCCGCCGTTTACTCCGCCACCAGGGCCAATATCAATAATATAATCGGCACATTTCACCAGGTCCATGTTGTGTTCTATCACTACTACGCTATGTCCTTTTTCTATAAGGGCATTAAAAGACTTCAATAGCTTTTTAATATCGTGAAAGTGAAGTCCTGTGGTAGGCTCATCAAAAATGAACAATGCTTTTTCTTTGGTAGCGCCTTTTACTAAGAATGAAGCCAGTTTTATTCTTTGTGCTTCACCACCTGATAGGGTAGAAGAGCTTTGCCCTAATTGCACATAACCTAAACCAACGTCTTGTAATGGTTTAAGTTTTCTAACAATTTTATCGAGTTTGTTTTCGGCAAAAAAGTTAGTGGCGTCATCAATGGTCATATTCAGTACATCGTCAATATTTTTTCCTTCAAACTGAACTTCCAGCACATCTTTTTGAAAACGTTTCCCGTTGCAGGCTTCACATTCTAAATGAACATCGGCCATAAACTGCATTTCTATGGTAACTTCGCCTTCACCTTTGCAAATTTCGCAGCGGCCTCCTTCTACATTAAACGAAAAATGTTTAGGCTTAAAACCTCGAATATTCGATAATTTTTGATCAGAAAAAAGGTTTCGAATATCGTCGTAAGCTTTAATATAGGTTACGGGATTGGAGCGGGAAGATCTACCAATTGGATTTTGGTCTATATATTCTACGCTACCTAAATTTTTAAAATCACCTTCAATATCGGTGTATTGACCGGCTTTTTCTCCATAGCCTCCAATTTTCTTCTGAACAGCAGGATAAAGAATTTTCTTCACCAGCGTACTTTTTCCACTTCCTGAAACTCCCGTTATAGCGGTAATGGTTTTAAGAGGAATTGTTACATCAATATTCTGAAGGTTATTTTCTCTAGCTCCCAAAATCCTAATTTCCCCCGAAGCTTTTCTGCGTTCTTTAGGAACAGGTATTTCCTCTTTTCCATTAAGATATTGAGCGGTAAGCGAATTTGATTTTAAAATCTGTTTTAGCGTTCCTGTGGCTACAACCTCACCGCCGTGGGTACCTGCTTCGGGGCCAATATCAATAATTTCATCGGCCGCATTCATAATATCCTCATCGTGTTCTACCACAATTACGGTGTTGCCAAGATCACGCAAGTTTTGAAGCACTCCAATTAAACGTTCTGTATCGCGCGGATGCAAACCAATAGAAGGTTCGTCTAAGATATACATAGAACCCACCAAACTACTTCCCAGGGAAGTTGCCAGGTTAATTCGTTGTGATTCACCACCAGACAGCGTGTTTGATTTTCGATTTAAGGTGAGATAATCTAAACCAACTTCCGATAAAAATTTGAGTCGGTTATTGATTTCTGTTAAAAGTCTTTTCGCAATTTGCTGGTCATATTCGTTCAATTTTAAATTAGAGAAAAATTCCCGCACTTTATCTAAAGGTTTTCCCACTAAATCGGTAATACTGTGATCGGCGATTTTTACATATTCAGCTTCAGGCCTTAAACGCTTTCCTTTACAGGTACTACAGCGGGTTTTTCCGCGATAGCGGGAAAGCATCACTCTATTCTGAATTTTATAAGCTTTACTTTCTAAAAACTGAAAGAAATCGTTTAGACCTTCAAAATGTTTATTTCCATTCCAAACCAAATCCTTTTGTTCCTGCGTAAGCTGAAACCACGGTTTATGAATTGGAAAATCAAATTTATGAGAATTATTTACTAATTGATCGCGGTACCAGCTCATACTATCGCCGCGCCACGGGAAAATGGCATTTTCATAAATTGAAAGTCCTGTATTGGGAATAACCAGATCTTCATCAATTCCAATTACATCGCCATAACCTTCGCATTTAGGGCAGGCCCCGTAAGGATTATTAAAGCTAAAAAGGTGCACATTTGGCTCCAGGAAACTAATCCCATCTAACTCAAATTTATTGCTGAAATGTCGTTTTTTTCCTGATTTTAAGTTTTCAATATAAAGTTCGCCTTTTCCTTCAAAAAAGGCAGCATCGGTAGCATCTGCTAATCTATTGTAAAAGTCTTCTTCATCTTTGGTGATAATTCGGTCTACGACTAATAAAGTATCTTTAGCTTTAATTTTTTCAAGATCTGCCTCATCTATTCTAAGAACATCGTCTTTTACTTTAATACGGCTATAACCTTGCTGCGCGAGAACCTTAATTTTTTCAGCAAGAGTTCTTCCTTCTTCTATATGAATTGGAGCCAGCAAGAGTAATTTTTCACGCTCTTCAAAAGATTTTACGTGATCTATTACATCGGCCACGCGGTCTCGTTTTACCTCGTTGCCTGAAATAGGAGAGTAGGTTCGCCCAATTCTCGCATAAAGTAATTTAAGGTAATCGTAAATCTCCGTAGATGTACCCACGGTAGAACGTGGATTGGTGGAATTTACTTTTTGCTCAATAGCTATGGCGGGAGCGATTCCTTTTATATAGTCAACTTTGGGCTTATTTAATCGGCCTAAAAACTGGCGTGCATAAGAAGATAGACTTTCAACATAGCGGCGTTGGCCTTCAGCATACAGCGTATCGAAGGCTAAACTGGATTTTCCCGAACCCGAAAGTCCGGTAATTACCACCAATTTATTCCTCGGGATAACTACATTTATATTCTTAAGATTGTGCAGTTTTGCACCTTTTATGATGATATTTTCTTTAGGATTTACCTCGGCAACGTCAATATTCATGCTTATTTTTCTAGTTCAGGAATGCAAAGGTACTTAATAAGCAGCAGTGTAAAAAGCCATAAAAATCCTATTGTAATGTTAAAAATTTAAACTTTTGTTTGCTTTTGTTAAATATATCTTGCTATATTTGGTCATTCAAAAATTATAAAACTACACCTGCCTATAGCATAAAGTTACTTTTAGAAACTAAATAACCTAACCTCAGGAGCCCCAACCGTCCTGAACAAAAGTAACTGATATGAATAACGTTGAAATCACTGACGCTGTTCTTGTGCGTGAATACATGCAAGGAAATGAAATCGCCTTAAGCAAACTTATAAACAGGCACCAACACCGAATTTATAGTTTTATTTTCTCTAAAGTTTTTGACAGGGATGTTGCTGAAGATATTTTTCAGGACACCTTCATCAAAGTCATTAACACTCTTAAACGTGGAAAATATAATGAAGAAGGTAAGTTTCTTCCCTGGGTAATGCGAATTGCACATAACCTGGTTATTGACCATTTTAGAAGAAATAAGCGTATGCCTAAATTTGATAATAGTGGCGACTTTAATATTTTTTCGGTTTTAAGTGATTCTGAATTGAATATTGAAACTCAAATTATTAAAGACCAGATTGAAAATGATGTAAAAGAGCTCATAAAAGAATTACCTGAAGACCAATTAGAGGTTCTTACTATGAGAATTTACAAGGATATGAGTTTTAAAGAAATTTCTGAGCGTACCGGTGTGAGTATTAATACCGCTTTGGGAAGAATGCGCTACGCTTTAATCAATCTTAGGAAGATTATTGAAAAACATAATTTGGTTTTAACAAACTAATCTATAATATTCCTCAAAAGATTGCGTTAGAATAAGAAACCAACGCAAAATATTATCTAATGAGGAAACTTTACACTAAAAAACTATCAAAAAAAGATCAGTTTAAGGACTTGAATCCCAAAAAAGAAACGGTAGAGTTTCTTTTAAATTATTCAAAAGCATTAAGAGTGGTGGAAACCCGAGGAATTAAATTCGGTACAATTCTTAATTAGTATATAGAAAAGTGGCTGTTTGAAAATCTCTGTTTTTCGTCAAGCTGTCCGGAAGTTTCGGGTTTCAGCTTCTAACATGTTTTTAACTTTAACATCTTATATCCTGAAATATATTCAGGATGACGTTCTTAAGAGATTTTCAGTCAGCCACTTTATTTTTAAATCTATTTTTTCTTTTTATAATATTCGCTAATCACAGTTTTTCTCCCTATTTCTTTGGTAATAATATCTTTATCAAGGTTCCAACCTCTTGCCGGGGAATATTGGCGACCGTACCAAATAATTTGTAAATGAAGTTTATTCCAAAGATCTTTTGGAAATAGGCGTTTTGCGTCTTTTTCGGTTTGGGTTACGTTTTTTCCGTTGCTTAAATTCCAGCGATACATTAATCTATGAATATGGGTGTCTACCGGAAACGCAGGAACGTTAAAAGCCTGTGCCATAACCACACTTGCGGTTTTATGACCCACCGCCGGTAAAGCTTCAAGGGCTTCAAAACTTGCGGGAACCTCGCCATTGTATTTATCCAGTAAAATTTCAGATAAACCGTGAATTCCTTTAGATTTCATAGGCGAAAGACCCACTGGTTTAATAATTTCCCGAATTTCTTCTACTGAAAGTTTTACCATAGCCTTTGGGTTATCGGCAATTTCAAATAGTTTTGGCGTGATCTGGTTCACTTTTACATCGGTACTTTGTGCTGAAAGTAGTACTGCAATCAATAAAGTATAAGGATCTTTATGATCTAACGGAATTGGAATTTCAGGATAAATATCGTTTAAGGTATCAATTACGAACTGTACCTTTTCTTGTTTGGTCATATTGTTTAAATTTACTCGATAAGTGAGATTATAACTTCGACCTTTATGTCGAAATTTTAAAAATTAAATCTAATCCTTAGGTTAGGTCAAAGGATAAATTATTGCAAAAATAAGAATTATGACAACATTAGAAGCGGGCGACAAGGCCCCTGAATTTTCAGTAAAGGATCAGGATGGAAATACAGTAAAATTATCAGATTTTAAAGGTAAAAAGTTGGTATTGTTTTTCTATCCCAAAGCGAGTACTCCGGGTTGCACAGCAGAGGCCTGCAACCTAAGAGATAACTGGGAGCGTTTTCAGGAAAAAGGTTATGCGATTCTGGGCGTGAGTGCCGATACACAGAAAAGACAAAGCAATTTTAAAAATAAATACGAATTTCCTTTTCCATTGTTAGCCGATGAAGACAGGGAAGTTATCCAGGCTTACGGTGTTTGGGGACCAAAGAAATTTATGGGAAAGGAATATGACGGAATTCACCGAACAACCTTTATTATTGATGAAGATGGTAAAATTGAAGAGGTAATTAAAAAGGTAAAAACCAAAGAGCATACCGCTCAAATTCTTTCTGAATAAATTGAATTAAATGTCACCTCGGGTGCAGTTGAAATGTTTAAAAACTCTTCGACTGCGCTCGGGGTGACCATTCTTTTAAGAATTAATCTATTAAAGTTGCTTTTTGAATAGTGGCCGTGCTATCGCAATTCTCAATTTGCAGCTCCAGGATTGCTGAATCGACTTTGTTGGTAATTAGGTAAATGTTACAAGGTTCGGTATCGGTATTGCTTCGGCTAAAGTCTACATCGCCATTTTCTAAACTTTGAGAAACCAGGGCGGTATCTAATTTATTATTCTTAAAATAGCTAAAGGCCTCTTCAGTAAAAATACGCTCTTTAATCCTTATATTCTTTAAAACACGGGCATCGGGAGAATAATCGCAAGAAGTTTTCTTTCCGCTTAAAAAGAAAAGTAAAATCACAATCCCGAAGAACAAGCCCACCGAGAAATATCCAATTCTATGAATAAGTTTCATCTATTTATAAATTTGAGAAAGTAAACCTGATTAGAAACTGATCTAAAAAATGAGCAAATTAATGTCTCTGTAAGAAAGATCAAACCAATCGGCTATAGATTTGTTGGTTAAAATTCCGTGGTAAAAGTACAAACCATTTCTCAAACCTTTATTAAATCGTAAGGTGTTTTCGAGTCCGCCTTCTTCAGCAATATGTAAAAGATATGGTGTAAATATATTACTGATTGAAAGTGAGGAAGTTCTAGCGTACCTGGAAGGGATATTTGGAACACAATAATGTAAAATATTGTGTTTAGTAAATATTGGTTTATCGTGAGTGGTAATTTCGCTGGTTTCAATACAACCTCCCATATCTATGCTAACATCTATAATTACAGCGCCACGTTTCATACTGGTTACCATATCTTCGGTAATTAGCACCGGAGAACGATTTTTACCGCGAACTGCGCCAATTAGAACATCACAACGCTTAATGGCTTTACTCAAATTTTTAGGTTGAATGGTAGAGGTGTAAAATGTTTGATTAAGATTGGTTTGAATATCTCTTAGCCGGGTAAGCGAACTGTCAAAAACTTTAATACCTGCACCCAGTCCCAAAGCCGAACGAGCAGCGAATTCACCAACTGTACCCGCGCCAAGAATTACCACTTCTACCGGTGGAACTCCACTTATATTTCCAAACATTAAACCATTTCCGTTTACATTATTGCTCATAATTTCTGAAGCAATTAATACAGAAGCAGTACCTGCAATTTCACTTAACGCCCTAACAATGGGATAACTCCCATCATCATCCCGAATAAATTCAAAGCCCAAAGCGGTAATTCGTTTAGAAGCTAATTTCTGAAAATATTCTTTGCATTGGGTTTTAAGCTGAAGCGCGGAAATTAAAATAGTTTGCTGATTAATTAAATCCAATTCTTCTAAAGAAGGTGGTTCTATTTTAAGAATAGTAGGGCAGGAGAAGACTTTACTGGTGTCTTTGGTGATTTCGGCACCGGCGTTAGAGTAATCTTTATCGCTAAATCGAGCCCATTTTCCGGCTCCAGATTCTATCATAACCCTATGGCCGTGTGCTGTAATTGCAGCAACAGCATCGGGACTTAAACAAATACGTTTTTCCTGATAA
Source organism: uncultured Salegentibacter sp. (assembly GCF_963972535.1). Lineage (NCBI taxonomy): Bacteria > Pseudomonadati > Bacteroidota > Flavobacteriia > Flavobacteriales > Flavobacteriaceae > Salegentibacter > uncultured Salegentibacter sp. The sequence continues at coordinate 19,911 of NZ_CAXAVR010000006.1, read as the reverse complement.
GAGGTTTCTTTAGGAACCCCAATAAATAACTGTCCCTTGTTTTTGTAGATTTCCAGGGTTTCTTCCTGCGGAATTAATTGCTCTTTGGTAAAAGGCGAAACCTGTTTGCCCATAGTTAAATGCTAAAACTTTAGAAAAGGGAAATTACAACTATTTTTAAAAACAGCGGGGATTAAAGTCGGGTATAGTATTCTTCCTGAGTTGGTTCCCAATATTCCTCTTCTTCCTGGAACGATTTAACCTCCCTGCGATCGGTTTCGGAAATAGGGGAAAAGACAGAAACATCGGTTTCATCGATTTCACTAAGGTCAATACCATATACCCGGTCAAAAATTTTGATTCGAATAAGATAAACTAAGGATAAAATAATAATAAAAAAAGGAGCAAGATATATTAGTTGATTAGTATCCAAAGGATCAACTCTTAAGTATACATCTTGATAAATGCTAATAACTAATTGATAAGAATACATCGCAATAGGTATTAAAATTGCGTGATACCACCAATGTTTACAGGTGAAAAACCATATGAATAATAAAAAAAGAGGAACTATTTTACCTAGATATGTCCAGGCAGCAGTCATTACATCTTCATAATAATTGCTTTCATATGTAAAATAAGAATTTTCCCAAACACGGCCGTTTGGGAAAATTTCATATAAATAAAATAAATAAGGTGAAAATGCAATGCAAAGAGCAATAATACTACCCAGCAGCAGGAATTTTGATCTTTGATCTGTCGACAGCTTGTTCTTTGATTTGGTCATTATTAGTATCGTTATCTGTAGTTGAAGTTACAAAAAAACTTGCTCCAAAAATTGCTGCTGCGAAAAGTACTGCTTTAAGTTTCATAATAATATAGTTTAGATTGTTGTTTCGTTTTGTTTACTGAAGCAAACCTATAAAATTATAAAACGCTAAAAATTAATACATTAATCGTACTTTTGCGCCTTTTTTTAAGCAAAAATATGGCTATTTTTTAGTGGTTTTTAATTTACACTGCTAAAAATTTAATAGCCAAAAATATAAAAATTTTCTGTTTATTATGTTTTTTTGTTTAATACTGTTTACCAAAATACCCTAAAATACTAACACTGGATTTTTTAAGCATTTAGAGTTTCATTAACTTTTCATTAACATAAATTTAACGTTCTTGTATTTTCATCCTGAATAGAAATTTCAATTTTCTGAAAGTTTTCTTCCAGGAAATCCTGTATTTTTTGTGGCCATTCTATTAAAATCCACCCAGGTGAATTTAAATATTCTTCTAAACCTATATCCAGGGCTTCATTGGGGTCTTTAAGTCTGTAAAAATCAAAATGATAAATTGGTTCCTGGGGAGTATGGTACTCATTCACTAATGAGAATGTGGGGCTTGATACTTTGTCTTCACTTCCTAAAGCTTTTACTAAAGCTTTTATAAGGGTTGTTTTTCCGGCACCCATTTCACCATAAAATAACAGAACATTATTTTTAGCGTTCTTTATTATGTATTGTACAGCCTCATCAATTTGGGCTAAATTGTAGGTAACCGGCATATTAAATATATAAATTTTGGGCAATACAAAGATAGGGAATAATTTAATATACCCTATATTCTGCTAGAAATCAGGGATTAATCCCCTATTTTGGCTCCATTACTACAAATGGTATAATCATTTCCTCCAGGGACACACCACCGTGTTGATAGGTGTTTCTGTAGTAGCTTACATAATGATTGTAATTATTAGGATAAGCAAAGAAAAGATCTCCCTTTGCGAAAATAAAAGAACTGCTCATATTAATACTGGGTAGATGTATGCTCTTTGGGTTTGTAGCCGCCAATACATCTTTTTCTTCATAAGTTAGACTTTTACCCGTTTTATACCTAAGGTTTAAACTGGTGTTCTTATCTCCAATTACTTTTGAAGGATTTTTAGCATTAATAGTTCCGTGGTCTGTGGTAAGAATTAATTTAAAACCAAGTTGTCGCGCTTGCTGAATAATATCTAATAACGGGGAATTCTTAAACCAGCTATAAGTTAAAGATCTATAAGATTTATCGTTAGAAGCCAATTCTTTAATCACTTCCATCTCTGTTTTTGAGTGAGAAAGCATATCTACAAAATTGTAAACTACAACAGTAAGATCGTTATCTTTTTGAGTTTTAAAGTTTTCTGCAAGTTTCTTACCTGCTTTTAAACTCGTAATTTTATGATATTCACTTTTAAAGCTTTTGCCCAGTCTTTTTAATTGTTCATTTAAAAACTCAGCTTCGTGATTATTTTTCCCGCCTTCTTCAGTGTCGTTTTTCCAGTATTGTGGGAATAACTTTTCCATTTCACTGGGCATTAAGCCAGAGAACATTGCATTACGAGCATATTGGGTAGCGGTGGGTAAAATACTGTAATAAGGTTCTTCCTTTTCTTTTTTGTAATAATTAGAAATCACCGGTTCTAAAGCTTTCCATTGGTCGTATCTTAAATTATCTACAACAACCAAGAGGGTAGGCTGTTTGTTGTTAATTTCTGGAACAACTTTTTCTTTAAAAATGGTATGCGACATAATTGGAGCCTCTACACCTTTTTCAAACCATGAAGGATAATTTTTGTCTATAAATTTGCAAAACTGTGTATTGGCTTCATTTTTCTGCGATTCCAGAATTTCGAACATTCCACTGTCTTCCAGGCCTTCCAGTTGAAGTTCCCAGTAAATTAGTTTCTGATAAAGTTCTGCCCATTCTTCAAAAGTATTTACCTGGCTTAAATCCATCGCGATCTTCCTAAATTCCTGCTGGTAATTTGAAGTGGTTTTTTCAGAAATAAGTCGGGAGTGATCCAGGTTCTTTTTTATACTAAGCAGAATCTGGTTGGGATTTACCGGTTTTATAAGATAATCGGCTATTTTAGAGCCTATAGCTTCCTCCATAATATATTCTTCCTCACTTTTGGTAATCATTACAATAGGAAGATTTTCTCTTTTCTCTTTAATTTCAGCAAGAGTTTCCAGGCCGGTAAGTCCGGGCATATTTTCATCAAGAAAAACTATATCAAAACTTTCTTCTTCAATTTGTTCTAGTGCTTCAGTTCCACTTTGGCTGGTAACCACTTCATAATCTTTAGATTCAAGAAACAAAATATGCGGTTTCAGTAAATCTATTTCATCATCTACCCAAAGTATTTTTATCTTATTCATATCTTATATTTTTTACTCATTTAATGAGATTTTCTTCTTCTATGTATTTTTGACTTTAAGTCGTTTTTCAATTACTTGTTCTAATTAGTTTATTGAAAATTGAGGTTTTTTATAACTTAATAATTGGTTTTTCAACTTCCAAAGTCTATCTATGTATCTTTGTTTTAAATTAATACGTTACAAAGCTTGACTTCAACTAATAAACTTAAAATATTAAACGATCCAATTTACGGATTTATTACCATCCCGAGTGAGCGAATCTTCAGTATTATTGAGCATCCTTACTTTCAGCGCTTACGCAGAATTTCACAAATGGGAATGTCTTATTTGGTTTATCCCGGTGCGCATCATACCCGTTTTCATCATGCTATTGGCTGTGTGCATTTAATGCAAAAAGCAGTGCAGATACTTCGGCATAAAGGAGTTATAATTTCTGAAGCCGAAGAAGAAGCTCTGCAAATTGCCATTTTACTGCACGATATTGGCCACGGCCCGTTCTCTCACGCAATGGAACATAGCATTGTAGAAGGCGTAGATCACGAAAGTATTTCTTTGCTTTTTATGGAAGAAATGAACCGTGACTTTAACCAAAGTTTAACGCTGGCACTTCAAATTTTCCGCGGAACATATAACCGAAGATTTTTAAACCAGTTAATTTCAAGTCAGTTGGATATGGATAGGCTTGATTATTTAAAGCGTGATAGTTTTTATACCGGAGCCGCAGAGGGAAACATAAATAGCGAACGTTTAATAACCATGTTAAATGTGGTAAATGACGATTTGGTGATTGAGGAAAAAGGAATTTATTCAGTAGAAAAATTTCTTGTTGCAAGAAGACTAATGTACTGGCAGGTTTATCTGCATAAAACCAGTTTGGTAGCAGAGCAACTTTTAATAAGAGTTTTAAAACGTGCTAAAGAGCTGGTTGAAAAAGGTGAAAAACTTAATGCCAGTAAAGCGCTTTCGTATTTTCTTTATAATAAGATAGGTCCAGAGAATTTTTCTTCTGAAACCCTATCGGTTTTTGCTCGTTTAGACGATTACGATATTATTTCTGCAATGAAAGAATGGCAATATCACAACGATTTTGTGCTGAGTAATTTATGTAATATGATTATAAACCGGGATCTTCTAAAAGTAAAGATTAAGAAGAAAAAACCATCGGTAGAAAAGCTTGAAAAACGTCGCATAGCACTGCAGGAAAAAGAGAGTATTTCAGCAGAAGAAGCAGATTATTTTGTGTTTAGCGGCGAAGTGACAAACACCGCTTATAAAAGTGAAAATAATAATATTAATATTTTACATAAAAATGGGAAGATTAGCGATGTAGCTAAAGCATCAGACCAATTAAACCTGAAAGCCCTTTCAAAAACTGTGGTTAAGTATTATATATGCTACCCGAAGGCCAAACATTAACGCTTTTTTTTTACTTTTGCCAGAATGAAATTTACAGCAGCACAAATAGCAGAGATTCTCGACGGAAAAATTGAGGGCAATCCTGAGGTCGAAGTATCTGAATTAGCTAAAATTGAAGAAGGCGGGGAAGGTTCCCTTACCTTTTTGAGTAATCCTAAATATACTTCTTATATATATTCTACCCAGGCGTCTATAACCATTGTAAATAGTGATTTTGTAGCCGAAGAACCAATTACAACCACTTTAATAAAGGTAAAAGATGCTTACAAAGCATTCTCTAAATTACTTGAATATTACAACCAGATAAAATTAAACAAGCAAGGAATTGAACAGCCCAGCTTTGTTTCAGATTCAGCTGAGTTTGGAGAAAATCTTTATTTGGGTGCTTTCGCATATATTGGTGACAATGTGAAAATTGGTAAAAACGTAAAAATTTATCCTAATGTTTATATTGGGGATAATGTTAAGATAGCAGATGATGTTATTATCTTTCCCGGTGTAAAAGTTTATTCAGAAACAATTATAGGTAATAATTGTGTATTACACAGCGGCGTGATAGTAGGAGCAGATGGTTTTGGATTTAGCCCTGGAGAAGATGGGATATATTCAAAAGTTCCTCAAATTGGAAATGTAATTATAGAAGATAATGTAGATATTGGGGCTGGTACTACAATAGACCGTGCCACATTAGGTTCTACTATTATAAGAAAAGGTGTAAAACTGGATAATCAAATTCAAATTGCACATAATGTTGAAATTGGCTCTAACACAGCTATCGCTGCACAAGCGGGAATTGCAGGTTCTACTAAAATTGGTAAAAACTGCCTAATTGGAGGACAGGCCGGCATCGCAGGACATTTGCAAATTGGAGACAGGGTGAAAATTCAGGCGCAATCTGGGATTGGTCGAAATGTGAAAGATGATGAAATGCTACAGGGTTCTCCCGCTTTTGGCTATGGAGATTTTGCCAAATCTTATGTTCATTTTAAAAACTTACCTAAAACCATAGATACACTTAACCAATTAGAAAAAAAGATTAAAAATGGCTTATAAACAGGCGAAACAACATACCATAGATAAAGAGATTTCTCTTCAAGGGGTTGGGCTGCATACCGGGCAGAAAGTGAAAATGACTTTTAAACCTGCTGCAGAAAATACCGGTTATGTTTTTAAAAGAATGGATCTTGAAGGAGAACCCGAGATTGAAGCAGATGTAAGTTATGTTGTAAATACCCAAAGAGGTACCAACCTGGAGAAGAAAGGGGTGAAAATCCAAACTTCAGAACACGTGCTGGCCGCTTGTGTAGGTATGGATATAGATAATATTGTAATTGAATTAGATGCATCTGAACCTCCAATAATGGATGGCTCTTCAAAGTTCTTTGTTGAAGCTTTAGAAAAAGCCGGGGTAGTTGCACAGGAAGCAGAGCGTGAAGAATTTGTAGTAGAAGAAGTAATTACTTATCACGACGATGAAAGTGGAAGCGAAATAATTGTAATGCCCGCCGATGAATACCAGGTAACCACCATGGTTGATTTTGAAACAAAAGTTTTGGGCACGCAAAACGCTACAATTTCACACCTTTCTGAGTTTAAGAATGAAATTGCAAATGCGCGAACTTTTAGCTTTTTACACGAGCTTGAAGCTTTGTTAGATCACGGATTAATTAAAGGAGGCGATCTAAACAATGCTATTGTTTATGTAGACAAAGAAATAAACGAAGAAACCTTTAAAAAACTTCGCATTGCTTTTAATCGTGATAATATTTCGGTTAAACCAAATGGAATTCTGGATAATTTAACCTTACATTATCCTAATGAAGCTGCAAGACATAAACTTTTAGATGTGGTGGGAGATCTTGCTTTAATAGGAACCAGAATTCGTGGAAAAGTTATTGCCAACAAGCCTGGGCATTATGTAAATACCCAATTTGCTAAAAAACTGGCTAAAATAATTAAAGCCGAAAAACGCAATAATGTTCCAAAAATAGATTTTGATCAAAAACCATTAATGGATGTTACCGATATCATGGATATATTGCCACATCGCTCTCCATTTCTCCTGGTAGATAAAATTTATAGCTGTACAGATAGCTGTGTGATTGGTTTAAAGAATGTAACCATGAACGAGCCTTTTTTTGTAGGCCATTTTCCGGGAAAACCGGTGATGCCCGGCGTACTCCAGGTAGAAGCTATGGCTCAAACCGGGGGTATTCTTGCTTTAAAATCGGTGCCAGATCCAGAAAATTATCTTACTTATTTTATGAAAATAGATAATGTAAGATTTAAACAACAGGTAGTACCTGGAGACACTTTAATATTTAAATTAGAATTACTTGCGCCTATTCGCCGTGGAATTTGCCAAATGCAGGGCTATGCCTATGTGAATGGAAAATTAGCTACCGAGGCTGTATTAATGGCGCAAATTGTAAAATCAAAATAAAAAATATGAACCAGCCTTTAGCTTACGTACATCCGGGAGCCAAAATTGCTAAAAATGTAGTGATAGAACCTTTTACCACTATTCATAATAATGTGGTAATTGGCGAAGGAACCTGGATAGGATCTAACGTAACTATAATGGAAGGTGCCCGCATTGGAAAGAATTGCAGTATTTTTCCGGGAGCCGTTATTTCTGCTATTCCGCAGGATAAAAAGTTTGACGACGAAGATACCATTACGGTTATTGGAGATAACACAACCATTAGGGAATGTGTAACTATTAATCGTGGTACTACAGACCGAATGAAAACGGTAATTGGGAGAAATTGCTGGATTATGGCTTATTGCCATATTGCACACGATTGTATTGTAGGAGATAATTGTATTTTCTCTAATAACAGTACCCTTGCCGGACATATAAATGTTGGAGATTACGTGATTCTTGCAGGAATGGCCGCAATTCAGCAGTTTTGTAGTATTGGGAGGCATGCCTTTGTAACGGGTGGTTCTCTGGTTAGAAAAGATGTGCCACCGTTTGTAAAAGCGGGAAGAGAGCCGCTTTCTTATGTTGGTATTAATTCTATTGGCTTACGCCGAAGAGGATATACTACCGAAAAAATTCGTGAAATACAGGATATTTATAGAATTTTATATCAGAAAAACTATAACAACTCCCAGGCTGTTGCTATAATTGAAGCTGAAATGCAAGCAACTGCAGAAAGAGACGAAATTTTAGAATTCATTAAAAACTCACAGCGAGGTATCATGAAAGGATACTTTAGCTCTAATTAAAATAAAAAAATGGCTAGTACAAGCGATATTAGAAACGGATTGTGTATTCGTTACAACCACGATATTTATAAGATAACTGAATTTTTACACGTAAAACCTGGAAAAGGACCTGCTTTTGTAAGAACTAAACTTAAAAGCGTAACTACAGGGAAAGTTATAGAAAACACATTTTCTGCCGGTCATAAAATTGAAGATGTTCGTGTAGAGACCCATAAGTTTCAGTATTTATATAATGATGGTGAATTTTATCATTTTATGAATGTTGAAGATTATACCCAAATTCGTCTTGTAGAGCAAGCTTTAGATCAGCCAAAACTTTTAAAGGAAGGCGAAGTGGTTACAGTTATAATCAATACCGAAGATAACGCTCCTCTTTCAGTAGAAATGCCCGCCAGCGTTGTGTTAGAAGTATCACACACTGAGCCTGGGGTTAAAGGAAATACAGCTACAAACGCTACAAAGCCGGCAACTGTTGAAACCGGCGCTGAAGTAAACGTTCCTTTGTTTATTAATGAAGGCGACAAAATTAAAATTGAAACCGAAAAGGGTACTTACAAGGAAAGAATTAAAGAGTAGTTCTTTCAGAAATAAAGGAATGAAAATTCACAAGATCGTCATCCTGTCCCGAAGTTTCGAGATATTTCAGGATCTAGGATAATAAAAATTAATATTCATGTTAGAAGCTGAAATAAGTTCAGCTTCACATTATAGGATTTTTTATCTTTTTCTATAGTTAACATTAATCAATATGAAATTTCCACAAGAACATACGCTGCAACAAATTGCCACTATTATTGATGCTCAATACATTGGGGATGCAAATTTTCCGGTTTTGGGTATGAATGAAATTCACGTGGTAACACCCGGCGATATTGTTTTTGTAGATCATCCAAAATATTACGATAAAGCTTTAAATTCGGCCGCGACCGTAATTTTAATCAATAAAAAAGTCGATTGTCCTGAAGGTAAAGCTTTGCTTATTTCAAAAGATCCTTTTTCAGATTTTAATAAGCTTACCCAATATTTCAAACCCTTTCAGAAATCTGAAAAATCTATTTCAGATTCAGCACAAATAGGGGAGGGTACGCATATTCAACCAAATACTTTTATTGGGAATAATGTGAAAATAGGTAGTAATTGCTTAATTCATTCCAACGTAAGTATATATGATAATGCGGTTATCGGGAATAACGTGATTATACATTCCGGTACTGTTTTGGGTGGTGATGCTTTCTATTACAAAACCCGGCCAGAAGGTTTTGATAAATTAAGATCTGGCGGACGTGTGGTTATAGAAGATGATGTAGAAATTGGCGCAAATTGCACTATAGATAAAGGAGTTACGGGAGATACTACGATTAAAGAAGGAACCAAACTGGATAATTTAATCCAGGTTGGTCACGATACCGTTATTGGTAGAAAATGCCTTATCGCCAGCCAGGTAGGCATAGCCGGTGCTGTAACTATTGAAGACGAAGTTACTGTTTGGGGCCAGGTTGGGATGCGCAGCGGGATAACCGTAGAAAAAGGCGGAATTCTTATGGGCCAGGCCGGCATCACGAAATCTACAAAGGCTAATAAAATTTATACAGGAAACCCGGCAATGGAATCCCGGGCCAAATTAAAAGAGTTGGCGCTCTTAAGGCAATTACCTAAATTGCTGGAAAAATTAAAGTAAAAGACTATGGGCTTAAAAAGTAAAGAGATTGTTGAGAATTTTTATACCTCCTTATTTAAGGATGAAAAAGGAACATTAGACAATTATTTGCATCCCAATGTAAATCTCACCTGGTATGGTACTACCGGACTTAAAAAGCTGAATTTTGATGAGATTCTTTCCATTAGAAATGATATGTCTAAAAACTACGAATCGCTTAAAGCTGAAGTTGAAAAGACAGTAGAAGAAGATCATCAAATCGCTATTCAGTTTACTTATCACGTAAAAACCATAGAAAATCCCGATGAAGAAATGCCGCTTGCGCATTTTATGGCCATTTGGGAATTAAAAGACAATAAACTTTTTAAAGGGGTACAAATCTCGCAACTTGGAGAAGAGATAGATGAAAGTCCCTGGTCTTAAATTTTAAAGATTCGCATTAATTCAAGATTTTGAGTTAAAACTTTAATTCAATTTTAAGAGTACAAGCCCAATAAACCACCAAAAAACTTTAGGTTTTATATTTAAAAACCTACTTTTGTAATCGCAAAAATCAAAAAATTTATGAGCGTTTTAGTCAATAAAAATTCAAAAATAATAGTTCAGGGATTTACCGGTAGCGAAGGTACTTTTCACGCTGAACAAATGATAGAATACGGAACCAATGTTGTTGGAGGTGTAACTCCCGGTAAAGGTGGTCAAAAACACCTTAATAAACCGGTTTTTAATACAGTTTCTGAAGCTGTTGAAAAAACAGATGCAGATGTTTCAATAATCTTTGTACCACCAGCTTTCGCTGCAGATGCAATTATGGAAGCTGCAGATGCAGGTATTAAAGTAATTATTACAATTACAGAAGGTATTCCTGTTGCCGATATGGTAAAGGCTTACGATTATATTCAGGATAAAGATTGCCGCTTGGTAGGTCCTAACTGTCCGGGTGTAATTACTCCGGGAGAAGCAAAAGTTGGGATTATGCCAGGTTTTGTTTTCAAAAAAGGAAAAGTAGGAATTGTATCTAAATCGGGTACTTTAACTTACGAAGCAGCAGATCAGGTTGTAAAACAAGGTCTTGGAATTACCACTGCAATTGGTATTGGTGGAGATCCAATTATCGGAACCACTACTAAAGAAGCCGTAGAATTATTGATGAACGACGAAGAAACCGAATGCATCGTGATGATTGGTGAAATTGGAGGTCAATTAGAAGCAGATGCGGCTAAGTGGATTAAAGAAAATGGAAACAGAAAACCGGTTGTAGGCTTTATAGCAGGTGAAACTGCACCAGCAGGCCGTACAATGGGGCACGCAGGAGCAATTGTAGGTGGCAGCGAAGATACCGCTCAAGCAAAAAAAGCTATTCTAAAGGAAAATGGAATTTACGTTGTTGATTCTCCAGCTGAAATTGGAAAAAAAGTAGCCGAAGTTATGAAAGGATAATATCTGGCTTAAAACTATATTAAAATCCTCCTTATTTGGCATAATGGCTAAATACAGGAGGATTTTTTATTTCTTGCCTTCAGCTTTTGCTATATTTGAAACTATTAAATAAACACCAATCTTTTTATAAATATGAAATTATTAGAAGGAAAAAATGCCATAATAACCGGTGGTAGTCGCGGAATAGGGAAAGGTATTGCAGAAGTGTTTGCACAACACGGTGCAAATGTAGCTTTTACCTATAATTCTTCAGCCGAATCTGCAAATGCACTTGCCGATGAGTTAAGTAAACTTGGAGTAAAAGCTAAAGCTTACCAGTCTAATGCTGCAAGTTTTAAGGAAGCAGAGCAATTGGTAAAGGATGTAGCTGCCGATTTTGGAGATATAGATATAGTGGTTAATAATGCCGGAATCACCAAAGACAACTTGCTAATGCGAATGAGCGAAGAAGATTTTGATAAGGTGATTGAAGTTAATCTGAAATCTATCTTTAATATGACCAAAGCGGTACAACGCACTATGCTGAAACAACGCAAAGGAAGTATTATTAATATGAGTTCGGTAGTTGGAGTTACCGGAAACGCCGGCCAGGCAAATTACGCAGCCTCAAAAGCCGGAATTATAGGTTTTTCTAAATCTATGGCACAGGAACTTGGTTCCAGGAATATTAGAACCAACGTGATTGCTCCAGGATTCATAGAAACCGAAATGACAGAAAAGCTTGATGAAAAAGTTGTGGATGGATGGAGACAGGCTATCCCGTTAAAACGAGGTGGAGCTCCAGAAGATATTGCAAACGCCTGTGTCTTTCTTGGCAGCGACCTTAGTTCTTATATTACCGGCCAGGTACTTCACGTAGACGGCGGAATGCACACCTAGTTAGATAAAAGTGAATAGTTATTAGTTAAAAGATTTACCATTAACTTTTAACTCTATTTCCCATAAATGAATATAAGCAACATCATACTCATAGCCCTGGCCATAATTACTGCGCTGGGGTTTGCTTTTTTTCAGTATCTCTTTAAGAATAAAAATAAAAGAAGGGAAATTTACATTCTTTTTGCTCTACGATTTTTCTCAGTCTTTATACTTCTTTTGCTACTTATTAATCCTAAAATTTCTTCAACAACTTACGAACTCGAAAAACCGAATTTAATTTTGGCTGTAGATGATTCTGAATCTATCGCGCATTTAGAGCAGGAAGATACAGTGCGGGATATTTTAGAAGACTTAAAGTCGAATAAAGCGCTTCAGGAGCGTTTTGAGTTGGTGCAATATAACTTTGAGAATGAACTGATAAACTCTAACACACCCGAATTTAAAGCTTCCCAAACCAATATTTACGCTGCGCTGGAATCATTAAAAGAATTATTTCGAAAAAAAGCTACGGCCGTAATTCTTATTTCTGACGGTAATCAAAGCACGGGTAGGGATTTTCGTTACTTTAAACCCGGAAATAACCAGGAAATTTATCCCTTAGTGGTAGGTGATACCACGCAATATTCAGATTTAGAATTAGCTCAACTTAATGTAAATACCTACGCTTTTTTAGATAATCGCTTTCCCGTTGAAGCTTTTATTTCCTATTCTGGCGAAGAACAAATAAATTCAGAATTCGTAATTAAATCTGAGGAGAATATAATTTTTTCAGAAAAAATTTCTCTTAATTCAGATAACAATTCGGCTGTAATTCGTACTGAGCTTCCGGCTTCAAAGCTTGGTGTTCTTTCTTATAAAGCCGAAATTATTCCGTTAGAAAATGAAAAAAACAAAGCAAACAATTCTAAAAAGTTTGCCGTTGAAGTCATTGACGAACGCAGTAAAATTCTGTTAATAAGTGCTGCGCCACATCCCGATATAGGAACTTTTAAAAAGTCTATTGAAACCAATAAACAACGACAACTTGATATAAAATATCTTCAGGATAATTTATCAAATTTAGAAGACTATCAGCTAGTTATATTGTACCAGCCAACTTCAGGTTTTGCCACTATCTTTGAAGATTTAAAAGAGAATAATCAAAATTACCTACTGGTTACTGGAACTCAAACCGATTGGAATTTTATTAATAGAATTCAGGATTTTGTGGCAAAAGATTTTACTAATCAGTCACAGGAAATTTTTGCTGTAAAAAATTCCAATTTTATTCAATTTCAGTTTGAAGAAACCGGGTTTTCAGAATTTCCTCCGTTGGAAGATAAGTTTGGAAATATCAATATTCAAAATAATAGTTTTGAAAGCATTTATTTTCAGAAAATTGAAAATGTAGAAACTTCACAGCCTTTAATCGCTATTGCCGGAAAAGGCCAAAATAAAAATGCCTTTATTTTTGGAGAAAATCTCTGGAGATGGCGTTCTAATACCTTTTTAGAGCATAAATCTTTTGAAAAATTTGATAATTTTATTGGTAAGCTGGTTCAGAATATTGCTTCAACACAACAACGAGAACGATTAACAGTAGATTATAATTCATTTTATTACGAAAATGAAGCTGTAAAAATAACCGCTAATTTCTTCGATCAAAATTATCAGTTTGATCCTAACGCGAACCTGGTGATTTCCGCAGAAAATGCTGTAGAGAATCTAGAGTCTCAATTAGTTCTAAGAAACAACGGTTATGAAGTAGATTTAGGCAATTTACCTGCCGGAAATTATGATTTTACGATTACCGAAACAACATCTCAAATATCCCGTTCAGGTAGCTTTGAAGTAATTGCCTACAATATTGAGCAGCAGTTTATTTCAGCTAATAAAAATGCGATAGAGGCGCTTGCAGAAAATTCTGGAACCAGGGTTTATTACAAAGATGAACTTCAGGAAATAAGCAATGCACTTTTAAGCAACGATAAATACAAACCTGTTCAGAAAAGCCGTCAAAAAATTGTACCTTTGGTAGACTGGTATTACCTTCTATTTCTGCTTGTTTTGATACTCACCGCAGAATGGTTTTTCAGAAAATACAAAGGATTAATTTAAATACAATTATATAGATGGAAAGATTACCTAAACTCGGAATTCCTATTATTATAGGAATCGTACTTTTAATAATATTTGTTGCAAAATCTACTGTTACCATAGGTTCTGGTGAAGCCGGTGTGCTTTATAAAACTTTTGGTGGCGGTGTAGTTACAGATGAGCCACCGTTAAATGAAGGTTTTCACCTGGTAGCTCCCTGGAACAGGGTTTTTGTTTATGAAGTAAGACAACAGTCGCTGGAAGAACAAATGCAAGTGCTAAGTTCTAACGGACTTCAAATTGATATTGATGCTTCTACCTGGTTTCAACCTTCTTATGCAAACCTGGGAAGCCTACACAGGGAAAAAGGTGAAGAATATATTAGGCGTTTACTTCAACCCGCAGTAAGATCAGCTGCAAGATCTGTTGTAGGAAGATATAACCCAGAGCAACTTTATGCCAGTAAGAGAGAAGCTATTCAGAAAGAGATCTTAGAAGAAACTCAAATTTTGCTACAGGACCAATATGTACAGGTAAACGAGGTTTTGGTACGTGATGTATCCCTTCCGCCAAATATTAAAGATGCGATTGAGCGTAAATTACGCCAGGAGCAGGAATCTTTAGAATATGAATTTCGCTTGACCAAAGCTGAACAAGAAGCCGAACGTCAACGAATTGATGCTGAAGGTAAAGCTCGTGCTAACGAAATCTTAAACGCCTCTTTAACACCCAATATTCTAAAGGAAAAAGGAATTCAGGCAACATTAGAACTTGCGAAATCGGGTAACTCTAAAACCGTTATTATAGGTTCAGGTGAAGATGGTATGCCTTTAATTTTAGGTGGTTCAAATTAAACTATTAAAGATGAGATCTATTTTCTTAAATATCGCAAGGCTTTCTATTTTTATAGGAAGCCTTGCTATTTCTGCACAAACGACTTCCGTTATTGATTCCGGAAAACTGGAATCAGCTACTCCTGCTGAAGTAGGTATGTCTTCAGAAAGAATTCAGAAGATTGAAGAAATGCTCCAATCGGCAATTGAAGAAAATCAAATACCGGGAGCGGTTGCTTTAATAGCCAGGGATGGGAAAATTGTTTTTTACGAAGCTTATGGCGAAGCTAATGCCTCAGGAAAAGAACTTGAAAAAGATGCGATTTTTAGATTAGCCTCTCAAACAAAAGCTATTACAGCTACCGCGGTAATGATGCTTTGGGAAGAAGGAAAGTTCCGTTTGGACGATCCTGTTTCAAAGTATATCCCTGAATTTAAAGATCCCAAAATTCTAAAGAGTTTTAATGAAGCTGACAGTAGTTTTACTTCTACGCCAGCTGAAAATGAAATAACTATTCGGCACCTACTAACACATACTTCTGGTCTTGGTTATGGAGCGATAGACAGTGACGAGCGTATTAAAAAGATTTACGCAAAGGCGGGAATTACCGAATTGTTCACTGAAGAAGAAGTTAAGATTGGAGAAAATGTAAAAAAATTGGCCGTTTTACCTTTACATCACGAGCCCGGTGAAAAATTCACTTATAGTTTAGGTTTGGATGTTCTGGGTTATTTTATTGAAGTAGTTTCAGGACAGGATTTTGATGAATTCTTACAAGAGAGAATCTTCGACCCTCTGCAAATGGATGATACCCGGTTCTATCAACCTTCATCTAAAAAAGATCGCTTAGTGGCTATACAGCATAAAAAAGATGGAAAATGGGAAGATTTTCCGAATACATTTTATAATACCAATTATCCGCTAACAGAAGATGGAACATTTTTTTCAGGAGGCGCCGGGCTATCGGGCACGGCAGAAGATTATGCTAAATTCCTTCAAATGTATCTAAACGGAGGAGAATACAATGGTATTCGCTTATTAAGCCGGAAAACGGTAGATATTATAATGGGAAATCAAACAGGAGAAAAATTTAATTTTCCAAATCAGTACTATGGTATTGCCTTTGGCGTAGTTAGCAAAAAAGGAGAAATTGCAGGAGGGCAGGGTAGTGCCGGTACTTTTGATTGGGGTGGTTATTTCAATACCCAGTATTTCGCCGATCCCGAAGAGCAAATAATTGGTATTTTGTTGAAGCAAACCCAGGGAAATACCGGTGATGAAACCGGCTGGAAATTCCGGCAAATGCTTTTTAGTGCCATAGATGATTAGTTATAGAGTCAACTGAATTTTGCTGCTAATGCAAACTTCAACAGATTTTCAGAAAATTACTTCGAGTGAGATTCCGAAATATTAAGAGGAGTAATGTAGATCTAATAGGCCTCGAAGCATTGAAATCTAGATTATCGAGTAAAACAATTCATAAAAAATAAGAAAGCTGTTTTGCAGTTTAAAATTTATATTTAGATTTGTAATCACAATGAAGAATTTTCAATTACATCACCATCATATTTACTACTGCGCTCAGGCGAGGTAAATTTGGTGTGTTGTAATTTCAACATATTTAAAACCCGTTTGAGCTATTCAAACGGGTTTTTTATTTTATAGCCACCAACCAAAGTTTAAAAAGAAAAATTTAAAAAATGAGCCAGGAAAAATTAAGAATTGCTATTCAAAAATCAGGGAGATTAAACGAAGATTCCCTTAAAATATTAAAGGATGCAGGCATTTCTATAGATAATGGAAAAGAACAACTCAAAGCTTCGTCTCGTAACTTTCCTTTGGAAGTAATGTATCTTAGAAACGGTGATATTCCTCAATATTTAAGAGATGGTGTTGTAGATGCAGCAATTATTGGGGAGAATGTTTTAATTGAAAAGGGTAAAGATATTATCCAGGGCGAAAAACTTGGCTTTTCAAAATGTCGTGTTTCTCTCGCTGTACCAAAATCTATGAAATATGCCGGAATAGAAGACCTTGATGGTAAAAAAATAGCCACTTCTTATCCTAATACCGTAAACGAATTTCTGGAGAAAAAAGGAATTACAGCCGAATTGCATATTATTAATGGTTCAGTAGAAATAGCTCCAAATATTGGGCTTGCAGATGGTATTTGTGATATTGTTTCCAGCGGAAGCACGCTTTTCAAAAACGGGCTAAAAGAGGTAGAAGTAATGCTGAAGAGTGAAGCTGTTCTTGCTATCTCTCCAAAAATTTCTGAAGCTCGTCAACATATCTTAGAGAAATTACAATTCAGGTTGAAATCTGTTTTAAATGCGCGGACTTCTAAATATATACTTTTAAATGCGCCAAATGAGAATTTAGAGAACATTATCAAATTACTGCCTGGAATGCGCAGCCCAACTGTTTTACCACTTGCTGAAGAAGGTTGGAGTTCTATACATACCGTAATTAATGAAGAGCGCTTCTGGGAAGTTATAGATGAATTAAAACAAAATGGTGCCGAAGGTATTTTAGTAGCGCCAATCGAAAAAATGGTACTTTAAGATGAAAAAGTTTTTTAATCCTACTAAAGCTGAGTGGCCTGAAATTTTAAAAAGGCCCACCCAAACCGTAGAAGATATTGAAGAAACGGTAAACCAGGTTTTTGCTGAAGTTAAAACAAAAGGGGACGCCGCGGTTTCAAAATATACCGAACTTTTTGACGGCATAAACCTCGCAAATACTCAGGTTACAGATAAAGAAGTAAGTGCTGCTGCAAATGAGGTTTCCAAGGAATTGAAAGAAGCCATAAAATTGGCAAAAAGTAATATTGAAAAATTTCACACCGCCCAGAAAACCGATAGGATTGAAATTGAAACTACCAACGGCGTAAAATGTTGGCAGGAAAAGAGGGCGATTCAAAAAGTTGGGTTGTATATTCCCGGTGGCAGCGCTCCTTTATTTTCTACCATTTTAATGTTAGCCGCACCCGCAAATATTGCTGGTTGTAAGGAAATTGTGCTTTGTACTCCGCCAGATAAGAACGGAAATGTGCATCCTGCCATTTTATACACCGCCGAACTGTGTGGCGTTACCAAAATATATAAAGTTGGGGGAATCCAGGCAATTGCGGCTATGACCTTTGGGACAGAAAGTATTCCTAAAGTTTACAAGATCTTTGGTCCCGGAAATCAATTTGTTACCGTTGCCAAACAATTGGCTACCCGCCATAATGTGGCTATAGATATGCCTGCCGGGCCATCAGAATTATTAGTTTTCGCAGACGATTCTTCCAATGCTGCTTTTGTTGCTTCAGATCTTCTAAGCCAGGCAGAGCACGGTGCCGATAGCCAGGTAATTCTTGTTTCTACTTCCAAAAATTTAATTGAAGAGGTAGAGAAAGAGGTGGAAAGTCAGTTAGAAGTTTTACCCAGGAAAAGTATTGCTAAAAAGGCAATAGCCCACTCGAGGCTAATTTATGTTGAAAAGAAAGAAGATGCACTGGAATTGATCGACGAATATGGGCCAGAGCACTTTATTATTTGTTCTGATGATGAGGCCTTTTTTACTGAAGGAATTCAGAATGCAGGTTCGGTTTTTATAGGAAACTATACCCCAGAAAGTGCGGGCGATTATGCTTCAGGAACAAACCATACTTTGCCAACAAATGGCTACGCCAAGCAATATAGCGGTGTAAATCTTGATAGTTTTATGAAGAGTATGACTTTTCAAAAAATAACAGAAGAAGGAATTAAGGAAATTGGGCCTGCCATAGAATTAATGGCTGAAGCCGAAGGTTTGGAAGCGCATAAAAATGCGGTGACATTACGATTAAAGGAGTTAAAATAAACAAATGTAGTTAATTGAAAACCCTATTAAGACGTCATTCTGAATTTATTTCAGAATCTAAGATTGTAAATTATAGAAAAATTAGACCCTGAAACAAGTTCAGGGTGACGAAGAGAATAATTTTAAGTGCACTCTAAATAGAATGAAAAAATTCAATATACATAACCTGGTAAGGCCAAACGTGGCCGGTTTAAAACCTTATTCTTCCGCAAGGGACGAATACCAGTCTACGGGCTCAGAAATGGTTTTTCTGGATGCTAATGAAAATCCGTTTCAAACCGATGTTAACCGTTATCCAGATCCGCAACAACGCAACCTAAAGGCTGAATTAGCAAAAATCAAAAATGTTTCGACGGAACATATTTTGTTAGGAAATGGGAGCGATGAAGTGCTGGATCTATTGTTTAGAGCATTTTGTGAACCGGCCGAGGATAATGTTATCACATTACCGCCTACTTATGGAATGTATAAGGTGTTGGCAAATATCAATAATATTGAGAATAGGGAGATTTTACTGAATTTGGATTTTGAGCCTAATGTTGAAGAAATCCTGAATTCGGTAGACCAAAACACAAAAATGATCTTTTTGTGTTCGCCGAATAATCCCACCGGAAACTCATTTTCCGAACAAAAGATCATTCATATTCTTGAGAATTTTAAGGGATTAGTAATTATCGATGAAGCTTATATTGATTTTTCGACTGAAGAAAGCTGGCTAAATAAATTGGAAAAATACCCAAATTTGGTGATCACCCAAACGCTTTCAAAAGCATATGGAATGGCGGGAATTAGATTGGGAATTTGCTATGCTTCCGAAGAAATTATTCAGATTTTAAATAAGATAAAACCACCTTATAATGTAAACGAATTAACTCAGCTAAGAGCTTTAGAGCGTGTACTGAATAAGGAAAAAGTGGATTCGGAAATATCTGATTTACTGAAGGAAAGAGCTCTTTTAAGTAAAGCATTAGTTCAAGTGAATTTTATTGAAAAAATATATCCTTCAGATGCTAATTTTATATTGGTAAAAGTAGATGACGCCAATAAACGTTATGACCAACTATTAGAAAAAGGCATAGTAATCAGAAACCGAACCACACAACCGCTTTGTGAAAATACCTTACGGTTTACGGTGGGGACTGGAGAGGAGAATTATAAATTACTTGAGGCATTGAAACATATAGATTAAACGTAAGCGTCATCCTGAACTGGTTTCAGGATCTAAGTTGTTAGCATAAAAACATATTATAAGCTGAAACAAGTTCAGCTTGAATTGGTGGTTAGACCATCGAAGAAAAAATAGATTATGAAAAAAGTATTATTTATAGATCGTGATGGGACTTTAATTCACGA
>NZ_CAXAVR010000005.1:0-63720 GCF_963972535.1 uncultured Salegentibacter sp. | reverse complement strand
GGATGTCAGATAAATGGGGTGCCCGTAAAGTGATGTACTGGGTTTTAGGAACTTCACTTGCAATTAGCTTTTTGCTGATCTTTCCCAAAATGGAAATATATTCACCCGGAAACGGAATAATGGCCAAACAGGCCGGAGAGGTTACCGAAGTTTCGGAATCAAAAATTACCGTTGCCGGAATTAAGTATGATGTAATTCCTAAAAATGAGACAGATTTTGAAGAAGCCGAAGGTGCTTTTGTATTTCCGAAGAAAGAAACCTGGCAGGAGCCGGTGGTAGAAGAAGGGCAACAGGTAAAGAAAAAGGAATTACTGGCCAGCGGAGAAACCAAGATATTCTTTGAAGCCAATGTTTGGGTATTTACTTTCCTTGTTATCATTCTTGGTAGTATCTGGGGTGTAGGAAAGGCAGCAGTTTATAAACATATACCTGAATATTTTCCAGATGAAGTAGGGGTAGTAGGAGGAATGGTTGGAGTACTGGGAGGTTTGGGTGGATTTGTGTGCCCTATTATCTTCGGATATTTATTAGACGGCTCGGGGCTATGGACTAGCGCCTGGATGTTTACCCTTGTACTCTCGGTAATTTGTCTTTGGTGGATGCATAGAACTATTCAAAAAATGATGCATAAAGAACAACCAAAACTGATGCGCCAAATTGAAGCTAAAAATGATAAAAAATAGACTAAACCCTGAATACTATGAATGCTAACCTTGATGAGTGGAATGTTGAAGATCCCGATTTTTGGGAGAAAAGAGGTAAAAAAGTAGCCTATAGAAACCTGTGGCTTTCTATTCCGGCATTATTACTCTCGTTCGCCGTGTGGATGATGTGGAGTATTATTACTACCAAAATGAAAGAATTTAATTTTCATTTTGGAATGATTACTCCAGATATGTCTGAAGCAATGGTAAAAGAACAACTGGCCGTAATCAATAATTTATATTACACTTTACCCGCAATTGCTGGTCTCGCCGGTGCAACCCTTAGAATTCCTAATTCTTTTCTTATTGCACTGGGGGGAGGTCGTAACGTGGTGTTCACTACAACAACACTTTTGTTGATACCTGCTTTTGGAGTGGGATATGCACTTTCAGATCAAAGTACACCATACCTAACCTTTGCTATACTTGCCCTTTTATCGGGCTTTGGAGGAGGAAATTTTGCCTCTTCTATGAGTAATATTAGTTATTTCTTCCCGAAAAGAATCCAGGGAACTTCTCTTGGCCTAAATGCGGGAATAGGAAATCTCGGCGTTGGGATTATGCAAAAAATGATTCCCTTTGTTATAGGAATCTTTCTTTTTTCTGCAGTTGGAAGTGGAGGGGAAGTTGTAGAAGACCAACCTCTTGCCGGTCTCCAAAATGCCGGGTGGATATGGATTCCTATTGTGATTGCTGCCGTGGCCGCATACTTTGGAATGAACAATGTTATTACCGGTACTCCTAAACTTCCCACTACTTTTCAGGGAATTGCAAAAACGCTTTTTATGGTGGGCATTGGCCTGGTGGCTGCCGCGGTAGGTTCTTATTTACTGGTAGGGCTTGAGATTAATATGTGGCTTGTGTTACCTGTGGTGGTAATACTTACACTGCTGCTCATGAAATATCTGAGTCCCGGCGATATTAAGCAGAGCCTTAACAAACAGTTTTCTATTCTTAACGATAAGCATAACTGGATAATGACCATAATATACACCATGACCTTTGGCTCTTTTATAGGATTTTCAGCTGCGTTTCCTAAACTTTGTCAGGATATCTTTGTATATACAGATCCTGCCAATCCGCAGTATGTAAATCCAAATGCGCCCGATTTCCTTACCTGGGTTTTTATTGGTCCTATGTTAGGAGCAATTGTAAGACCTGTTGGCGGTTGGTTGTCTGATAAAATTAATAGCGGTTCCAGGGTAACTACCTATAGTACTTTGGTGACGGTTATCGCCACTTTGGCGGTAGCATATTTTGTAATTCAGGCCAGGGACAGTGCAACCCCAGAAGCTTACTGGTGGCCTTTCTTTGCTTCTTTTATGGTATTATTTGTAACCACGGGAATAGGAAACGGCTCTACTTTTAGAAGTATACCTTACATTTTTAGTAAAGAAAAAGCAGGGCCGGTACTTGGTTGGACTTCAGCCATTGCGGCGTATGGTGCTTTTATAATTCCACAGGTATTTGGAGAACAAATTCAAATGGGAACTCCTGAATTTGCTCTTTACGGATTTGGCGTGTATTATGTTATTTGTCTGGCACTTAACTGGTGGTATTATGACAGGGCTGGATCTGGAATTGAATGCTAATCATTTCAAAATTTCCTTAAGATATAAAACCTCTTCGGCCCACAGGTCGGGGAGGTTTTTTCAAATCCTTCAGTTTCAGTTATATCTTTATATGGGCTGGCTCTAAATAAGAAGTTAAAACAAAAACCTGATATATATCATATTTTGCTCTCCCAGTATTCCTCAATTTCGTCTTCCGAAAATCAAATAAATTGCAAAAATTTTATACTTCATTCTTAATAACTGAAAATCAAAATTGTAAAACCTGTAATAATTTAGACTGAGTTTAAATTATTTGGAATTAACGAAATATGCTTGAATAAAGCTTCTCAAAATCTATATATTTATAACACCCTCAATTTTAAGAATTGTTAAAGCCTACATACCTATGTTCAGACTTTTTAAAACCTTAAACCGGCTGGCCTTAATAAAAGCAACTATCGCAGCGGTACTTACCATTGCTTTGGTGCTAATTGGTTCAAGAAATCTTCAAAACTTTGACCCTGCATTAATTGCATATTTAATAGGTACTGTGTTTGCAATTTTTGGAATTGCTTACAGGTATTCAGTTTGGATTCAAAGGCCACCAACAAAACTTTACTGGCGCCGAAGTATGCAGTTTTTGTTTAGCAAATACTTTTTTCCATACTTATGGCGTTCAACAAAATTATTCTTTAGAAATATTCTTTTTCATAGATTCATCGCCTACAGAAGCAGAACAAGATGGTTTGGGCATTTTATGTTGGCAACGGGTTGCTTATTAGCTTTTGCCATCACAGTTCCTTTAACTTTTGGCTGGATCCATTTTGTACTTAAACCCGGTGATGAAACTACCTATTACGCCTTATTATTCGGATTTGAAGCCGGTTCATTTAGTCTTGGCTCTCCGCTTGCATTTATTGCTTTTCACGGCCTGGTTTGGTGTTCGGTTTTGGTTACTATTGGGGCAGTTATGATGATGAAGAGAAGATTTACCGATGGAGGATTAATCGCCACCCAAAGTTTTGAAAATGACTGGTTGCCCTTAATTCTTTTAATCGCTATTTCGGTTACCGGTTTGGGCATTTCTTACGATTATACCTTTTTAGAAGGGAAAACTTATCAGTTTATGGCGGTAACCCATGCGATTACCGTGGTACTATTCCTGGTATGGTTGCCTTTCGGGAAATTCTTTCATATCTACCAGCGTTTGGCGCAATTAGGAGCAAATCTTTATAAAACCGAAGGGAAACGGAGAGGTATGGCCACATGCCCTCATACCGGAAAAGAGTTTGCTACGCAAACTCATATTAACGATCTTAAAAATGTATCTAAAGAGCTTGGTTTTAATTATGACAAGGAAGGTGGAAAAAATCATATGGATCTTAGTCCGGAAGGTAAACGTTCAGCTTTAGCTACAGCGCATTTAAAAGCGAGAAAGGAAGGCGGAAAATTATTCGGTTAAAAAACAGAAAAAGAAAAAGAAAATGGCAAAACTTCCCGTTTCAGTAGATAAAATTATAGAAAAGCACGGCCCGCATAAGGCCTACGCTCCCCAAACAGGCTTCCAGGGGAATAAGGAACCAGATAAGTTAGTAAAAACTCATTGCTGCTATTGCGGTATGCAATGTGGAATAAAATTAAAAGTAAAAGACAATAAAATTGCCGGTTTTGAGCCCTGGGAAGAATTTCCTTTTAATGAGGGGCGCTTATGCCCAAAAGGGGTTATGCGTTATATGCAGAACAACCATCCAGACAGGCTTATGGATCCTGTAGAACGGGTGGAAGGAAAAGGTTTTAAACCTGTAGACTGGGAGCATGCCATGGGCAGAACCGTTAATGAAATAAAAAGAATACAGGAGAAATACGGCAAAGATGCTTTTGCGATGCTCTCCGGGGTATCGCTTACCAATGAAAAAAGTTATATGATTGGCAAGTTTGCCAGGGTAGCTTTAAAAACAGCCAATCTTGATTATAATGGCCGCCTTTGTATGGTAAGCGCCGGGGGCGGAAACAAGAAAGCTTTTGGACTTGACAGGACTTCCAATAGTTGGGCAGATCTTAAACATGCCGAAGTAATTCTTATTGCCGGGGCAAACGTAAGTGAAACTTTCCCAACCTTAACGCATTATATATGGCAGGCCAGGGATAATGGCGCCAAACTTATTGTGGTAGATCCAAGAATGATTCCGCTTGCAAGAACTGCAGACCTTCATTTACCGGTAAGGCCGGGAGGTGATTCAGCACTTTTTGGAGCTATTTTAAAAATTATGGTAGATAACGACTGGTTAGACCATGACTTTATTGATAACCATACCACCGGTTTCCAGGATACGATTGATGCTGTAAAAGATTATGACCTGGACTGGGCTGAAGAGCACACGGGAATTTCTAAAGATTTAATCTACCAGGCCGCTGAAATGTGGGGAAAAGCAAATACCAGCTTCCTTTTACACGCCCGTGGTATTGAGCACCATACCAAGGGAGTAGAGAATGTTTTAAGCTGTATCAATATAGTATTGGCTTCTGGAAGAATTGGTAGACCATACTGCGGTTACGGTACTATCACCGGCCAGGGTAACGGCCAGGGAGGTAGAGAACACGGGCATAAATGTGATCAATTGCCTGGTAATAGGGACATTACAAATCCCGAACACCGTAAATATATTTCAGAAGTTTGGGGTATAGATGAAAAAGATATGCCGGGTAAAGGTTTATCTGCTTACGAACAAATTGAAGCAATTCATCGCGGAGAAATTAAAGGAATGATCTCTATATGTTTTAATCCTTTAGTTTCACTTCCAAATAATAATTTTGTACGGGAAGCCCTGGAAAAACTCGAATTCTATGTTTGTATAGATACCTTTTTGAGTGAAACGGCTCGTCATGCCGATATTGTGATGGCGGGATCCCTGCACGAAGAAGAAGAAGGAACAGTAACTACTGCTGAAGGGCGGGTTGTAAAGATTAATGAAGCTATTACTCCGCCTAAAAACACAAGAAGGGACGGGGAAATTATTATGGAATTAGCAGCCCGGCTGGGAGAAAAGGATAAATTCGATTTTGCTACCAGTGAGGATATTTTCAACGAATTAAGAGTGGCTTCAAAAGGGGGTACAGCCGATTATTACGGAATAACTTATCAAAAAGTGGTGGACAATATGGGAATATTCTGGCCTTGTAAAACTTTAGATGACCCGGGAACTCCCAGGTTGTGGGAAGATAAAAAGTTTGCAACCGCAGATCAAAAAGCTCATTTTAATCCTGTAAGTTATCGTCCTGCTTCAGAAATGCCTAATAAGGAATTTCCGGTAGTATTAACTACGGGTAGGGTAGTTTCCCAATATTTAAGCGGTTCTTCTACAAGAAGAATTGGGAAATTAATAGATCAATACCCTGAACCATTGCTGGAAATACATCCAAAACTTGCTTTTCAGTATGGAATAGAAAATCACGATCTAATTAAAGTGAAAACCAGAAGAGGTGAAGCAGAATTCCCGGCACACGTAGTAGAAACTATTAGGGAAGATACGGTTTTTATACCTTATCACTGGGGAGGAAAACATTCAGCCAACCAATTAACCATAGATAATTTAGATCCTGTTTCTAAGATTCCTGAATTTAAGGTTTGCGCCTGTCAGCTGGAGAAAACCGGTCAAAAAGGATCACAACATCTTACTGATACTGCATACCAAAGTTCATTGTAGGAGAAATATGAGATAAGAATCAATAGAAAAGAGGAGAGAGTGGAAATTTGAAAATACAGAAGCAGCCGTCCCGGATAGCATTTTATAATATTCGTGGCTAAAAATTTTAATTCAAATTAGAAAACATAAAACAGAGAAAGAAATTAAAAACCTAACCTTTAAAACAAACAATTATGCCGGAAACAAATTATGATCAGGAAATGGCCTTTTTCGTAGACATGCAACGTTGTATTGGTTGTCATGCCTGTGAAATGGCTTGTGCTGAATGTGAAACGAATGGCCAGGAAAGTATGATTCACGTGAATTATGTAGATAGGGAAAAAAGCCCGCAAACTACCGTACAGGTTTGTATGCATTGTGAAGATCCTACCTGTGCAAATGTTTGTCCGGCAGATGCCATACATCAGGATGAGTTTGGAGTTGTACACTCTGCAAACACTTCAAGATGTATAGGTTGTTCAAACTGCGTTCTTGCCTGCCCGTTTGGAGTTCCAAAGAAAATGGAAGAAGCTGAACTTATGATGAAATGTAATATGTGTTACGACAGGACCAGTGCGGGTAAAAAGCCAATGTGTGCTACCGTATGCCCAAGTCAGGCGCTTTTCTTTGGTACTAAAGAAGAAATAGAAAGAATGAGGCCAGACAGCGAGCCTGTAAATTCTTTCCTTTTTGGACAGCAGGAAGTAAATACAAAAGTAAATGTGATGATGCCTAAAGGTACACATCAGTTAATTATCCCATAACTTAAAATACTATGGCAAAGGAAGATTCAAATTCTGAACGGGAACCAAGTTGGAAAAGTGATTTCCCTATAGAAACCAGGCGTGGCACGCACGTAAGTAGAAGGGAATTTGCAAAATTTCTCGGTTTATTATCAGGCGCTTTTGCCTTAAGCAATGGTTTTATTGTAATTAAGGCAATGGCTTTTCCGGCAGAAAAGCTGGAAGGGGAACATTTTGTAGTTAATGAAGATGAAGTTGGAGTAGGCGAAATGTTTCAGTTTGAAATTCATGGAGCCAAAAAAATTCCTTATATTCTCATTCATTTAAAAGAAAACGAATGGCGTGCTTTTGAACAAAAATGTACCCACCTTACCTGTGCGGTAAGATATCGTAAAGACGAGAATAAAATAGAATGTCCTTGCCATAACGGTTGGTTTAGTGCAGATACCGGTGAGGTATTGCAAGGGCCACCGCCAAGACCATTACCTCAATTAGAAGTGGTGGTAAAAGAAGGGAAAGTATACGTAAAAGAAGAAAATGAGGATCAAAATATATTGTAATGAGTGATTTTAGAACATCGCAAAACGAAGCACATCCCAATAAGACTAATACCATAATGACCGGTATTATTCTATTGCAAATCCTGTTTGTAAGTATACAAATATGGTTTTTATTTGGTGCGCTTAATAATGCATTAGAAGGTAATTTGTTCTTTGCAATTACTACGTTTGTAGGATCGCTATTAATGGCCTTAGCTTCTTTTTGGGTACTGCGGTATTTACCCGAACCCTTAAAAAAGAAACCAAACAATAAACCCCGAGTGGATGTTAGTAGACAACCATAAAAGAATACATGATTATTTAAGAATTTCGCTTACAGATAGCTGCAACTTTCGTTGCCAGTATTGTATGCCCGATGAGAACATACAATGCCTTCCTAATAAACATCTCATGCAGGTTGATGAGATTGAAAAAATTGCAACCAAATTTGTAAACCTGGGAGTTAATAAAATAAGGCTTACAGGAGGAGAACCTCTTGTGCGAAAAGAATTCAGGGAAATTTTATCCCGGCTCTCAAAACTTCCGGTAGAAATAAGCCTTACCACTAACGCTGTACTTGTACATAAGTTTATAGACGACTTTAAAGCTGCCGGAATACGCGCGGTAAATGTTAGCCTTGACACTTTAAATGCCGAAACTTTTAAAAGGATCACTAAAAGAGATCAGTTTGATTTGGTATGGCGAAATATTCAATTATTGCTGAAAGAAGGTTTTAGGGTTAAGATTAATGCAGTAGCAATTGAAGGTGTAATCGAAAAAGAAATCCTGGATTTTGTAGAAATAACCAGGGATTTGCCTTTACATGTACGCATGATAGAATTTATGCCTTTTGAAGGAAATCACTGGAATAGTAAAAAAGTGATTACAGCAACTCAAATGCTACAATGGGCAGAAGCCGAATATGATATGGTGAAGTTAAAGGATAAACCGCATGCCACTGCCAAAAAATATAAAGCTATTGGTCACGAAGGTACTTTTGCTTTTATCACTACTATGACCGAGCATTTTTGCGGCGATTGTAACCGTATGCGAATTACAGCCGACGGAAAAATGAAAAATTGCCTCTTTGGTAAAGACGAAATGGATCTCTTGGGCACCCTACGAAAAGGTGAGGATATTGAGCCACTCATTAGATTATCGGTTTTAAAGAAACATGCAGTGATGGGAGGCCAGTTTAATAAATCGTATAAAGACACCGAGACCACTCAACTGGAGAATCGAAGTATGATTAGAATTGGCGGATGATATCAGTAGAACTGGCTAAAAAAATCCTCGCTGAAAATTCAGAAAGAGGGCATATTATTGAAAAAAGCCTTGGTGAATGCCTGGGTTTAATACTTGCTGAAGATATTTATTCCCCAATTGATGTTCCTTCCTTCGATAATTCAGCAATGGATGGCTATGCGATGAATTTTGATGACACTAACCGAAGCTGGGAAGTTTCACATATAATTCAGGCAGGTGATACTTCTGAAATAAATATCGCTCCGGGCAAAGCCGCTCGTATTTTTACGGGAGCAAAAATTCCTAAAGGTACCAATACCGTAATTCCGCAGGAATTGATAGCGATAATTGCAGAAGGGCAAATCTCTTATGATGGAGATAAAATTTCTACCGGTAGCAATGTGCGGTTAAAAGGTTCTCAATCTAAGAAGAACTCTTTAATCCTTGAAAAAGGCCAGGTTTTAGGAGCCGGCCAAATAGGCTTACTCGCCTCGGTTGGAGTTGCACAGGTAATGGTTTATTCTCCTCCTAAAGTTGGTTTTATAGTCACGGGAAATGAACTAAAAGAGCCCGGGACACCTTTAAAAGAAGGAGAGATATATAATTCTAACGGTCCTATGCTGGAAGCACTTTTAAAAGAAAATGCTGTAAAGCAAATTCAGAGCTACAAAGCCGCGGATGACAAAGAAAGCCTTCAAAAAATTATTGACCAGGCCCTAACTGAAAATGATATTCTCCTGTTAAGTGGAGGGATTTCAGTTGGAGATTATGATTTTGTAAAAGAGTGCTTAATTGCCGCTAAGGTTAAAGAACTTTTTTATAAGATAAAACAGCGACCGGGAAAACCAATGTTCGCGGGGAAAATAGAGCAAAAATTAATTTTTGCCCTTCCGGGAAATCCGGCTTCGGTTCACAGTTGTTTTATTCAATATGTGAGACCGTCCATAAAACATTGGTTAGGAAATACCGAAGTTTGGGAAGCAGATCACAACCTGGAAGTTACAGAGGATATCCCGAAAAAAGCCGGATTTACTCACTTTATGAAGGGCAAAAAAAACGGCAATCAAGTAGAACTTTTAAAGGGTCAGCAATCTTTTAACTTACAGGCTTTTTCCACAGCAGAATGTCTATTGGAATTACCCGCAGAAAAGTCGGTAGTAGCCGCAGGAACAAAAGTAAAAGTTTACGATCTTTAAGATTATTTATAAGTTTTGATAGATGCAAAGCGAATTTCTACCATATTTGTTTGTGCTGTTACCGGTAGCAGCTTTTTTTTATTCTTCGGTAGGACACGGTGGGGCCAGCAGTTATCTTATGATTCTCGCTCTTACCGGTTTTGCACCTGAAGAAATTAGGCCAACCGCCCTTCTGCTCAACATGGCAGTTTCCTTTATTGCTTTTATGAACCATCGCAGATCCTGTGAATTTCCTAACAACCTGTTTTTGCAGCTTGTAGTTTTTTCAGTCCCTGCCGCTTTCATAGGCGGATTGGTAGTGGTGGAATCTTCAATTTATAAGAATATTCTAGGTGTACTTTTGTTGTTCCCGGTATTGAATTTCCTGGGCGTTTTTCCGAAGAATGATAAATCAATTCTTAGAGATAAAATATGGATGCCTCCATTTATCGGGATCCTTATAGGTTTCTTTTCCGGTCTTATAGGAATTGGCGGGGGAATTCTCCTTTCGCCACTATTGCTTATGTTGGGATGGACTAATATACGGCAGACGGCAGCATTAAGTGCCTTATTCATTTTTGTGAATTCGGTGGCCGGTTACCTGGGAACCACAGGTTTTAACCTATTAGATAACAAATCGCTTTGGATCCTTATTCCGCCAGCGGTGCTTGGGGGAATTTTGGGTAGTTATTTCGGCGCTTTAAGATTCAATGTGAAACTGGTAAAACACCTTTTGACATTTGTTCTGGCCGGTGCAGCACTTAAATTAATCTTTTTCTGAAAAAATATTCAAACATAGAAGCATTCGTACTCGCCGGTGGCAAAAGCAGCCGAATGGGCCGGGATAAAGGCCTGGTTTCTCTAAATAAAGAACCAATGATAGCCCACGTGCTACGGGAATTGGAAACTTTGAAAATCCCCACAAAAATAATCGCTAACAATTCGGCTTATAAAAAGTTTAAATTACCGGTTTATAATGATGTTATTGCCAATAAAGGACCAATGGGTGGTTTACTAACAGCGATGGAAAATACCCGGGCAGAAATGGTGTTACTCATTGCCTGTGATATGCCTTTTATTACCTCAAATGCAATTGAGCGATTATTAAATAATGCTGATAAAGAGCAAATAATTGCTTCAATATCTAATCAAAAAATAAATCCGTTGTTTAGTGTATATCCCGTAATTTTAAAGGAAATAATTAAGAAAAGTATTGGAGCAGGTGAACTAAAAATGACCGATTTCATTCTGAAAAATCAACACGTTTTGTTACCTTTCGAGGACGAGAAATCGGGTAAGATATTTAATAATATCAATACTGAGACAGAACGAAAAGAAGCAGAAAAGAAATGGAAGGATTAATGGTGAAAGCTTTTGGAATGATTGCTGAAAAGTTGCCTGAGCAGGAATTTAAATTTCCAAAGAAAAAGGATACCGAAGAATTATTGAACAGCCTTTATAATGAATATCCAGACTTGAAAGAATTGGATTTTTCCCTGGCAGTAAATCAGCAGCTTATTCAGCAAAATACTTCGCTTGAAGGGAATGAGGAAATTGCCCTTTTACCACCATTTTCAGGAGGATGAATAGATTTTCGCGTCAAACCATATTACCCGATGTTGGTGAAGAAGGCCAGAAGAAACTCTCCCGTGCCCGCGTTCTTGTAATTGGTGCTGGTGGCTTAGGGTGTCCTGTTTTATTACATCTGGCGGCAGCTGGAGTGGGAACTATTGGTATCGTAGATGGTGATGTAATAAGTGAATCTAATCTTAATAGACAAACGCTTTTTGGACATCAGCATACCGGCAAACCTAAAGCTTCTACTGCAGCTGAAATTCTAAAACAAAAATATCCCGATTTAAATTTTGAAGTTTTTTCAGACTTTTTAAACACCAATAATGCCCTGGAAATTATTTCTTCATTTGACGTTATAGTAGACGGGACTGATAATTTTGGAACCCGCTATCTTGTAAACGATGCCTGCGTTTTATTAAATAAACCCCTGGTAATGGGTGCTATATATAAATATGAGGGACAATTAATGATTTTTAATTTTGGGAATGTGGCTTTAAATTACCGGGATATTTATCCCGATCCGCCGGGTGAAAATCAAATTCCCAATTGTGCTGAAACCGGGGTTTTAGGAGTTCTTCCGGGAATTATTGGAACCTTACAGGCATCAGAAGTAATAAAAATTTTATCGGGAGTGGGAAAAGTACTTTCAGAAAAAATACTTTTTTTTAATCTTAAAAATACCTCATTTTACGAGGTGGCCATACAGCCTAATCCCAGAGGCAGAGAAAATTTGCCGAAATCTCAAAAGGATTTTAGGAACAGAAACTACAATATCAACTGCGGAATCGCAGAGGGTATAAACTGGGAAAAAGCCCTCGACTGGACGCGTAATATGAATAATAGTATACTTTTGGATATCAGGGAACCCGGGGAAAAACCATTTTTTGAGAAAGAATATTTAAGTAAAAAACCGATGGGGAAAATAAGGAATAATCCTGAATCACTATCAGCTTATGAAAATATTCTTTTGTTTTGTGCATCGGGGCAACGCAGCTCCCAACTTGCAAAAGAATTAAAACAGCAATTTCCCGAAAAGAAAATATTTTCAGTAGAAGGAGGTATTTTAGACCCCGCTTCACCTTTAAATTCTAAAGAATATGACACGTAAACCTAAAAATATATTTGTAGACGGACCTATCTCTTCAGAAAAGATAGCTAACTCTATTCAAAATCACAGTAGTAAAACTAATATTGGCGCACATTCTATTTTTTTGGGTCAGGTACGGGCCGATGAAAAAGATGGCAGTGTAGTGAGAGCTATTGAGTATACTGCTTATGAAAAAATGGCGCTTCAAAAAGCATTTGAAATAAGAGAAGCTATTTTTGAAAAATATAATTTAACCTGTATGCATATTTATCACAGCCTGGGCGAAGTGAAAACGGGCGAAATCTGCCTCTTTGTATTCACCTCTTCTAAACATAGAAAAATGGCGATAGATGCTTGCGAAGAATTGGTAGAACGAATTAAAAATGAGTTACCGGTTTGGGGAAAAGAGTTGCTGGAAAACAGCGATGAAAACTGGAAAGTGAATACTTAAATATTGGAAAGAAAAATATGGTAAATATTACTCATAAAAGCAACACCTTACGTAAAGCAATAGCACAAGCGGTAGTTAAGGTAAGTAGCGCTGATACGATTAAAGCCGTAGAAGAAAAAACTGTCCCAAAAGGTGATGTGTTTGAAATGGCAAAAACAGCCGGTCTTTTTGCTGCAAAACGCACCAGCGATATGATTCCCGATTGCCATCCCTTACCGGTTGAGTATACAAATATTACCTATAATATTGAAAATCTTGAGATTTATATTAATGTTGAGGTGCATACCATTTATAAAACCGGTGTTGAAGTAGAGGCTATGCATGCCGCTTCTGTGGTAGCTCTTACGATGTACGATATGCTAAAACCTATAGATAAAGGAATAAGCATAGAAAAAATTAAGTTGCGGGAGAAAAAAGGGGGGAAAACAGATTACCGGAAGGTAGTAGAGGAAAATCAAATTTCCGCTACGGTTATTGTGTGTTCCGATTCTATTTCGGGGGGAGAGAAGCAGGATAAGGCCGGCAAGGTAATTATGGAAAAGTTGGAAGCTTACCAGGTAGCTGTAGAAGATTACCAGATTATTCCAGATGAAAAGGAAACAATTCAAAACCTTGTAAGAGAAAAATGCGATAGAAAAGTGAGCCTGGTGATATTAACCGGCGGCACCGGCCTGTCTCCGCGCGATGTCACCCCGGAAGCTATTCAGCCTATGTTGGAGCGTCCTATTCCAGGTATAGAAGAAGCAATAAGAGCCTACGGGCAGGATAGAACACCTTATTCCATGTTATCACGCTCGGTGTCGGGATTAATTGGAAACACCCTTGTGCTTGCCCTTCCGGGGTCCACCAAGGGTGCTGAAGAATCTATGGATGCAGTTTTCCCGGCAATTATGCATATTTTTAGGGTGATGGCTGCTTTTAAACACGATTAGGATTAAATATAAAATCTTATCTCAGTTTAAATATTTCCTTTCATTATTTCCGAAAATATTTCGAAAGATCTTAGCCGGTCTGCATGATCATAAATATGCGAAACTGCCATAATTTCGTTAACACCGGTTTCTTTTAAAAATGCTTCGGTTTTGGTTTTAATCGTTTTGGCATCATCTATAAAGGCATATTGGAGCATACGCTGAAAGCCCGGATGTGCAAGGATTTCCCTGTGCTCATTCGTAAATTCTACCGGAGGTTGCATATAATCAATATTTCCACTCATTACGCCCAGCATCATTTTTATTAGAGAAGTAGAGATTTTTTCCGCTTTAGCGGTAGTATCAGCAGCAATTATATTCACCCCGGCAATGGTATAAGGTTTTTCCAAAAATTTGGAGGGCTTAAAATTATTGTGATATATACTAAGTGCCTGGTGTAATTGTGCGGGTGCAAAATGACTGGCGAAAACATAGGGTAAACCTTGCTCGGCGGCCAGGTGGGCACTATCTGTACTGGAACCTAAAATGTAAATTGGTACTTCCACACCTTCAGCTACTGCGGCTCTAACTTGTTCCTTTGCATTTTCTAGCGAAAAATATTTCTGAATTTGTTTTACTTCTTCCGGAAATTTAAAAACCGACTTCATGCGGTCAGACCTAATGGCTTGTGCGGTAACCTGATCGGTGCCCGGAGCTCTTCCCAGTCCCAGGTCTATTCGGTTGGGATAAAGTGTGCCCAGAGTTCCAAATTGCTCGGCCACGATTAACGGCGAATGGTTTGGAAGCATAATTCCGCCAGAACCAACTTTAATTGTTTTTGTTCCGCCAGCAATATGCCCTATTAGCACCGATGTTGCTGAACTGGCAATACTCACCATATTATGATGCTCTGCCAACCAAAACCTGGTGTAGCCCATTTTTTCGGCATTTTTGGCTAAATCAAGACTTTGATCAAAAGTTTCTTTTACGCTGGAATCTTTAGCTACCGTAGCTAATTCAAGAATAGAATAGGGGATATCGCTTATATTTAAAGACATATTGGTTTTTCTTTTTGTGCTTAAAGGTAGCCGAAATGTCGTAAGATTCCTTACAGAATCCACGGGAACAATTGGTATTTAATTGCAAAAAAAATTATAATATTAATAGAAAGTTAAGGTGAAAATGAGGAAATTTTGCAAAACCTTTATAGCGAAAAGGTTTTCGTGTCAACTTTTATGATACTAAACCCTGATAATTTAGATATATTAACAAAATAGAGTTAAACTACCTATAAAAAATTTTCCTACAGGAACATTCCGCATAATTTAGCCATATAAAACTTACAAAAACTAACACCTATGGCATCTTATTTAAATACCAACGAAATTAGAGTTTCACTGCAGCAATTAGTGAAACAATATGTAGAGGAATGCGAAACCTGTCAGGAATTACCAGATGAGTTTATAAGCTTAATTAAACACAATTTCCTGGCTAAATATGTTTATTACAATAAACAGAAAAAACAAATTGAAATTGGGATAGACGAATCTGAATCTCCCGACACTTATCCTGAAATTAAGGTTTATAAAATTCCGGTAAATAAAGCAGGTAAATGGTTAGATAAATCCTTTAGAAATCAGCAAAGCGATTTAGAATTCTACGGAAAACTATTAAACCGAAATGAAATTTTTAACTCATCTGAGGTTGTATTGATGAGTAGGTAAAACGCTTTTATCAAATATAGAATAACCGCCTAAATAGTCTTATTTTCTTCAACCTGAATTAATTTCAGAATGACGGATTAAAAACTATTTAGGCGATTTTTTATTTTTACTGTTATGAATATAGAAATTTCAAGAATTTACGAGAATAAAGAAGCTTCAGATAATATTAGGATTTTGGTAGATAGGCTATGGCCACGCGGAATTTCTAAAGAAGAAGCACATTTGGATTACTGGTATAAACAATGGGCTCCCGGTGATGATTTACGAAAGAAATTTCACGAAAATAAAATTTCCTGGGATGAATTCAGCAAAAACTATAAAAGCGAATTAAAGGAAAATAAGAGTCAGATTTTAAGTGATTTAGAAGAAGTAGACCAAAGAAAAACGCTGGTCCTTTTGTACGGCTCTAAAGATAAATCACAAAATCACGCAATTTTGCTAAAAGAGTTTTTAGAAGATCTTTAGGCTTCAGCTTTTTGTGCCAAATCTTCCATAATCATTTTGGCGTGCACCCTTGAGTTTTCTATAAACCATTTGTGGGTTTCTACACCTCCGCAAATTACCCCGGCTAGATAAATTCCCTTCACGTTGGTCTCCATAGTTTCGTTGTCATACTGCGGAATTTTCCTTCCGTCATTAGACAATTTAATCCCCATTTTTTTTAGAAATTCAAAGTTTGGGCGATATCCTGTAAGCATCAACACAAAATCGTTTTCCAGGGTTTGTTCACCGTCGGGAGTTTCAATAACCACTTCGGTTTCTCGTATTTCTTTTAAATTAGCATTAAAAAGTGCTTTAATGCTTCCTTCTTTAATTCGGTTATCAATATCGGGGCGCACCCAGTATTTCACCCTTCTGCCAATTTCTTCCTTTCTAACAATCATGGTAACTTCCCCGCCTTTTCTATAAATTTCTAAAGCAGCATCTACAGCAGAATTACTGGCACCCACTACAATAGTTTTCTGCGTTGCATAATAATGAGGATCACCATAATAATGAGCCACTTTTGGTAGGTCTTCCCCGGGGATATTTAGGTAATTCGGGATATCATAAAACCCTGTGGCCACCACTACATTTTTAGCGGTGTAGTTATTTTTGGTGGTAGTAATATTATGAAAATTGTTTTTAGATTCTACTCCGGTAACTTTCTCAAATAAATTGATATTAATTTTATTTGAAGTTGCTATCCTTCTATAATATTCCAAAGCTTCAGCTTTTCTGGGCTTGGGATTATTACTAATAAACGGAATACCATTTAACTCCAGTTTTTCTGAAGTGGAAAAGAATGTCATATTAGTAGGGTAGTGATACAAAGAATTGACCAGGCAGCCTTTCTCCAGGATGAGGTAAGAAAGATTTTTCTTTTCGGCTTCCAGGGCGCAGGCAATACCAATAGGGCCACCGCCAATAATTATAACATCGTAAGTATTCTTAGGAGTTTGCAAGTTGTCTTAAGTCTTTTATGGTTTCCAGTTGGTCTTCAGCTTTAAAAACATAGCTCCCGGCAACCAAAACATCGGCACCGGCTTTTATGAGTTGAGAAGCATTTTCATTAGTTACCCCACCATCAATTTCAATTAAAGTAGAAGCATTATGGGTTACAATAAGCTCCTTTAAACGCTGAATTTTATGGTAGGTGTTCTCAATAAAGCTTTGCCCGCCAAAACCTGGGTTTACACTCATTATACATACTATGTCGATATCCTGAATCACATCTTTCAATAAATCTACGCTTGTATGCGGATTTATAGCTACTCCCGCTTGCATACCTTCAGCTTTTATTGCTTGTAGCGTTCGGTGTAAATGCGTGCAGGCTTCATAATGCACTGTAAGGTTATCGGCTCCCAGTTTCGCAAATTCCTTGATGTACCTGTCGGGATCTATAATCATAAGGTGAACATCAATAGTTTTTTCGGCATGTTTGGTAATAGCCTGTAGTACGGGCATTCCGTAAGAAATATTCGGTACAAAAACGCCATCCATAATATCAATATGAAACCAATCGGCTTCACTTTTATTCACCATTTCAATATCTCGCTGAAGGTTACCAAAATCGGCAGCAAGAATAGATGGGGCAATAAGTTTTGTTGTCATAAGTGTTGTGCTGTAAGTGTGCACACAAAAATAACAAGATTATACTTATTTGATGCCTTCTGTAAATTTATTTAGGATGTACTTTACCGAACTTTGAATAGAAGGATTCAACAAACTAATTTGTGCAAGATAAGTTTCAAAATTTTCGTCGTTGTACCGGTCATCTAAAGAAATAAAATCTGCTTCGTAACCATCAAACTGAATATTTGGAATTTCCTTCTGAAAAATTGTTATAACATTATGGTGGCGTTCGTCAGCTTTTATTCTATCAAACAAATCTTTTAAAAGTTGTTCTTCCCCTTCAAGTACCTGGAAAAAATTTCCCTGTGAATATAAAAGAATGCCAGTGATGTTATGATTGTTATTCCAGTCTTTACTAAAATCTAAAGCTTCCTGAATTTCAGTTTCTGAAAGTGCCGGGTTAGCGGTACTCACATAACTTATTGCGTAGCGCATATTATTAAGAGTTGTTGAACTCAAAAATAACTGAAATTAAGAAATGTTGAAATTCTATACCGTGAAAATTTATTTAAAAAATTATAAAAACCGGGGTGAATTCAGTAAACTTTAAATTACTGAAAATGATCTTTTTCTACTTTACGGGCTGCGTTATAACCGCACATTCCATGTACGCCACCGCCTGGCGGTGTAGAAGAAGAACAAATATAGATTTTTGGATTAGGCGTAGAGTAAGGCGATAATTTTACAATAGGCCGGGTAAAAAGCTGGGTAATATCCTGTTTTCCGCCATTAATATCACCACCAATTATATTAGGATTAAAAGCGTGCAATTGCACCGAGTTCATAGTAGATTTTTTTAAAATACAGTCTTTAAACCCAGGGGCGGCGCGCTCTATTTGATCTTCAATTATCTTTGAAAAATCCTCGGTATTACCATTCGGGACGTGGCAATATGCCCAGGCCGTATGTTGACCTTCCGGAGCTCTGGTATTATCAAAAATACTATGCTGCGCTACCAGTACATAAGGAGTTTGTGTCATGTTTTCTTGATGTATACTTTGCTCTGATTCCTCCATTTCTTCTTCAGAAAATCCAATATGTACCGTTCCTGCATTTCGGCATTTTTCATTGGTAAATGGAATGGGTTTGCTTAGCGCCCAATCTACTTTAAAAACACCGGCGCCATATTTAAAAGAATCCATTCTTTTTCTATAAATACCGGGAAAATCTGTTCCCTTTATTTTTAATAATTGCTTCGGGGTTAAATCGAATAAATAAGTTTTCGATTCCGGAAGTCCATCCAGCTGAGTTATATTCTTTTCAAGGTGTAATTCGCCGCCAATAGAAGTATAGTAACTCAACATACTATTTATAAAATTTTGCGCCCCGCCTTTTGGAAATGGCCAGTTATATTTATGCGCCATGGTACTTAATACAAGCCCAAATGATGCTGAAGCGAGGCTATTTAGCGGTAAGGTTGAATGTGCAGCAGAGCCGTAAAAAAACACCCTTGATTTTTCATTTTTAAAATAATGTCTGGCCAGTAATTTAGCCGAGGGCAGAGCTTTTAAACCAAATTTTATAAAATCTAATGGATGTTGTGGAATTCCCAAAGGCCCTAAAAGATCGTTCTCTAATTTTTCCCAGTCTTTTACCAGGGGTTCAAATAGGTTAACATATGAAGATTCGTCCTCGCCCAGTTGAGCTGCTGTTTTTTTTATATTGGGATAACAGGCGTGGGCAGTACCATCTGTAAATGGATGAGCGTATGGGATTTCCGGAAATATCCATTCCAGGCCATGTTCTTCAAGAGGTAAACTTCTTAAAAAGGGAGAGCCAAATCCCATGGGTAATATGGCCGAACCTACATCGTGTTTAAATCCCGGTAAGGTTAATTCCTGGGTTCTTGTGGAGCCACCGGGAGTAGCTGCCTGTTCAAATATGGCTGTTTTAAGTCCTTTTTGTTGCAAATATATCGCGGCTGAAATTCCATTAGAGCCGCTTCCAATTATAATAGCATCGTAATTTAAAGACATTAAGTGATTTTTTTAAGGTCAAGATTTCCAAGATACTCCCGAAAGGAAATTTTTCCATTAGATTCCCCAATCATATCGTTAGTAGTAATAAAGGTAAAATAATCCAGTTTATCATTAATTCCTTCACTGAAAATTTTTGGCAAACCCAGGCTCGCACTTATTTTAGCCATAGGTTCGGGGATTTCAATTATTTCTCCGCCAACAATTTCTTTTATCATTTCGGCCATTTCACGCCTGGTATGAACATTTGGACCGCCTACTTTTGCGATTTTGGGACCATTGTTAATAAACGAAACCACAACTTTAGCGAGATCTTTATGATGAATACTGTTAGTTTTTGCTTCTCCCGAGCCAATTAAAGGAATTACTTTGCGTTTGGCCATTATAGCAAGATCGTTTAAGCCCGAATAGAAGCCTACCGGCCTTACAATTGTATAGGCTATCCCCGAACTTTTTAATTCTTTTTCAAACAATTTATGAGCGCGGGCTATGCTGAAATCTTTAGAAGAATCTGCGCCCATAATAGATACATAAATAAAACGCTGCACCCCGTTTTTAACAGCATCTTTCAAGAGATTTCTATTTGCTCTAAAATCACTTTCCATAAAAGATTCTTCGGAAGGTGTAAAAAGACTCACACTTTTTCCGAGTGCAGAAATTACTGTGGTAATATTTTTGGTGATACCTCTAATCCCTTCCTGGTCTTTAGCTGCATCACCTTTCCACACATCATCGGTATACTTTGAAAGTTTTGAAACGCCTTTATCAGAGCGGGTTAATGCCCGTATTTCTTTTCCTTCCTCTGTAAGTAAATGTATAATTTCTGTACCCAGAGATCCCGAAGCACCCACAATTAAAATTTTACCTCCATCTTTCATATCCTTAATCTATTTAAAAGAAAGGATAAGATATTAGAATTTGAAAATGTATTAAAGAGAAGAGTGGCTGATTAACAAAAGATTAGCTTGTGTTAATTATTTTTCGACTGGCTAATATTTTAAAAAGAATAAAATGGGCATAAAAAAAACCCCGGTTCATCA
The DNA here is from genome assembly GCF_963972535.1 of uncultured Salegentibacter sp. NCBI lineage: Bacteria > Pseudomonadati > Bacteroidota > Flavobacteriia > Flavobacteriales > Flavobacteriaceae > Salegentibacter > uncultured Salegentibacter sp. Next base: position 43,199 of record NZ_CAXAVR010000005.1, on the reverse strand, counting down.
CGCCGGGGTCATTCATCAATCAAAAAACGAACAGTTATGTTAGCCGGCCGTCGCCGGCATTAACTGTTGTCATCTTAAATATCTTATCCCAAATAAGTTTTCAGGATCTTGCTTCTAGAAGTATGTTTCAATCTTCTAATCGCTTTTTCTTTAATCTGTCTAACTCTTTCTCTTGTTAGATCAAAAGTTTCACCAATTTCTTCAAGCGTCATTGGGTGCTGGTCTCCAAGACCAAAATACAAACGAATAACATCTGCTTCACGCGGAGTTAAGGTTTCTAAAGCACGCTCAATCTCGGTTCTTAAAGATTCGTGTAGAAGTTCTTTATCAGGGTTTGGAGATTCCCCGGAACGTAATACATCATAAAGGTTAGAATCTTCACCTTCTACCAAAGGAGCATCCATAGAGACGTGACGGCCAGAATTCTTCATAGATTCCTTTACATCATTAATCGTCATGTCCAGCTCTTTCGCAATTTCTTCAGCACTTGGAGGGCGCTCATGAGATTGTTCTAAGAAAGCAAAAGTTTTGTTGATCTTGTTAATAGATCCAATTTTATTCAATGGTAAACGAACAATACGCGACTGCTCGGCCAGTGCCTGAAGAATAGACTGGCGAATCCACCATACTGCATAGGAGATAAATTTAAAACCACGCGTTTCATCAAAACGTTTCGCAGCTTTAATTAATCCTAAATTTCCTTCATTAATAAGGTCGGGTAGGGTTAACCCCTGATTTTGATATTGTTTTGCAACCGACACCACAAAACGTAAATTCGCTTTAGTTAATTTTTCTAAAGCGCGGTCATCACCCGCTTTAATTCGTTGTGCTAATTCTACCTCTTCATCGGCAGTAATTAGATCAACTTTACCAATTTCTTGCAAATACTTGTCTAACGAAGCAGTCTCACGGTTTGTTACCTGCTTCGTAATCTTAAGTTGTCTCATCTATCGTCTCCTTGGATTTTAATTATGAATAGCTCTTGTACTAGTTTATACGCAAGGAGTAGTCGAAATGTTACAAAAAACCTTATTAATTTTATTTGGGCGTTACCCTGCGGGTCGGGCTTTACGCTTCAAGTCCTCGCTCGTTCCACTCGCTGTGGGCTTTCCGCTGCAATCCCTAACGCAAAAAATATTGTAAAATATTCAAAATATGAATTTCAAAAATATTCTTTTTCGTCATTCTGTCCCGAAGCTTCGGGATTGTTTCAGAGCTTGCTCCGAAATTTATTCGGAGATCTAACATGATTATTTTGAAACTAATTAGATCCTGAAATAAATTCAGGATGACGATTAAAAGCTGAAACAAGTTCAGCTTGACGTTTAAAAAGACACCTAATAAACTGCATAAAAAATCCCCGAAAATTACTTTCCGGGGATTTTAGTTTATAAAGCTTAAGACTAATTAATCGTTATTTCTACGATCTTTATTATCTCTGCCTCTGCGATCATCACGGCCACGATTATCTCGAGAACCGCGGTTGTCACGACCTCTGTCGTTACGATCGTTGTCTCTTGGTGGTCTTGCCTGGTAACCTTCAGGTTTTTCAAGTAAAGCTTTTCTTGAAACTTTTTCCTTACGGGTTTTAGGGTCTACACCAAAGTATTTTACATCTATTACATCACCAAGGTTTACAATATCTGTAACATTATCGGTACGTTCCCACGCCAGTTCAGATATGTGAAGTAAAACCTCGTTGCCAGGAGCATCAAGATATTCTACTACAGCACCAAAGTCAAGAACTTTGATAACTTTTACTTCGTAAACACTGCCTTTTTCCGGCTTAAAAGTTACAGAGTCTATTTTAGCAAGAACTTTATCAATTCCTTCCTGACTAGTTCCAAGGATTTCAATAATACCTTCTTCGGTTACGGGGTCTTCGTTAATTACGATCTCAGTTCCTGTAGTTTTTTGAAGTTCCTGAATTACTTTTCCTCCAGGCCCAATCATTGCACCAATAAATTCGTTAGGAATTCTTCTGGTAATGATTTTTGGAGCGTGAGCTTTAACATTTTCGTTCGGCTCAGCAATAGTATCAGTCAGTTTTTCAAGAATATGAAGTCTTCCTGCACGAGCTTGTTTTAGCGCTTTTACTAAAATTTCGTAAGGCAATCCTTTTACTTTAATATCCATTTGGCAAGCGGTAATCCCGTCAGCCGTTCCGGTTACTTTAAAGTCCATATCACCAAGGTGATCTTCATCTCCAAGAATGTCTGAAAGTACAGCGTGACGCTCACCATCAGAAATTAATCCCATAGCGATACCAGAAACCGGTTTCTTCATTTTAACCCCGGCATCCATCATTGCCATAGTTCCGGCGCAAACCGTTGCCATAGAAGACGAGCCGTTAGATTCCAATACTTCAGAAACAATTCTTACAGTGTAAGGATTGTTTTCAGGAATCATTCCTTTTAATGCACGTTGTGCAAGGTTTCCGTGTCCAATTTCACGTCTTGAAGTACCTCTTATCGGGTAAGCTTCTCCGGTACAAAATGGAGGGAAGTTATAATGCAAGTAGAAAGTTTCTTCGCCCTGGTGAGTTGGCATATCTATGGTGTTTGCTTCTCTGGAAGTACCCAAAGTAACAGTTGCCAAAGCCTGAGTTTCCCCACGAGTAAAGATAGCGGAACCGTGTACCGATGGTAAATAATCGGTTTCACACCAGATAGGTCTAATCTCATCGGTTTTTCTACCATCAAGACGAATACCTTCAGCAAGAGTAAGTTCTCTTACCGCTTCTTTTTCAGTTTTGCTATAATATTTCTTGATCAGCTTTTCATTTTCTTCTAATTCCTCTTCAGAAAATAAAGCTAAAACTTCATCTTTTACTGCAGAAAAAGCTTCGCTACGTTCTTTTTTACCGTGACCGCCTTTAGCAATCTCGTAAATTTTATCGTAAGCCGCATCGCGAACTTTTTTCTCTATATCTTCTTTTTCTTCAGCAGTGGCATATTCCCTAACCGGTTTTTTACCAAAAGCTTCTGCAAGACGCAATTGCGCGTCTATTTGTTTTTTAATGTGTTCGTGAGCGAATTGAATAGCCTCGGCCATCTCTTCTTCTGAAATTTCTTTCATCTCACCTTCAACCATCATTACAGAATCTGAAGAAGCACCAATAATCATATCGATGTCTGATTCTAGCAACTGGCTACGGCTTGGGTTAATCACAAATTCACCTTCTATTCTAGCTACACGAGCTTCAGAAATAGCGGTTTCAAAAGGGATGTCTGAAAGCTGAATAGCGGCCGAAGCAGCAAGTCCTGCCAAAGCATCTGGCATAACTTCTTCGTCGTGAGACATCAACTGGATCATTACCTGAGTCTCAGTTCTATAATCTGATGGGAAAAGTGGGCGCAATACGCGGTCTACAATTCTCATTGTTAAAACTTCACCGTCACTTGGTCTTGCTTCTCTTTTAAAGAAACCGCCTGGGTAACGACCTGCGGCAGCAAATTTTTCCCTGTAATCTACAGTTAATGGAAAGAAATCCATAGTACTTTCTTTGTAAGAAGATACTACAGTACAAAGCAACATGGCGTTGCCCATTTGAACAACAACCGACCCGTGGGCCTGTTTTGCTAATTTTCCGGTTTCGATAGAGATTTCTCTTCCATCTCCTAAATCGATAACCTCTTTAAATGTTTGTGGAATCATAATAATTTTGAATTCTTCTAATGATCTGAATAACTTCACCAGATCTTGTTATACAATGGTCTCCGCCTATACCGGGCGGCCGGGAGTTGTGTTGTTGTGTGTTGTGTAGACCAATGAAAAACTACTCTCGTTGAGCGACAATTTTACTCGATAATCGAGTTTTAAAATATTTCAGGGCTTGTTTCTATTTAATTTAATAGAATTCGCCCCAAGTAATTTACAAATTACTATTATATAAAAAAAGGGGGCGTAAAGCCCCCTTTTGAAATTTATTTTCTTAATCCTAATTCTTTAACGATAGCACGATATCTCATAATATCTTTCTTCATTAAGTAATCAAGCAAGCTCCTTCTTTTACCAACCAGTCTTACCAAAGAACGCTCTGAGTTGTAGTCTTTACGATTCTTTTTTAAGTGATCAGAAAGGTGAGAGATTCGGTAGGTGAACAAAGCAATTTGTCCTTCAGCAGAACCAGTGTCGGTTTTGCTTTTTCCGTGCTTCTCAAAAATTTCTTCTTTTCTTTCTTTGGCTAAATACATTCCAATATTAATTTTAATGATTTTTATGTATTGACAGTTTTTCCGTCAGGCGGCAAAGATACTACTTTCTAAATAATTACCTATTTATAGAATATCTTTTTCTATTTTATTTTAAGCTCTTACCGGTTGATTTTGAATAAGATCCAAATAGAGGTTCACTTTATTCTTAAGCTCGGACCTGTGGGTAATGAAATCTAAAAAACCTTTTTCCTTAAGAAATTCTGAAGTTTGAAAATCTTTTGGCAGGTCTTTCCCGGTAGTGTCTTTTACTACACGTGGCCCTGCAAATCCAATTAACGCGCCGGGTTCAGAAATATTAATATCACCTAACATTGCAAAAGAAGCCGTGGTGCCTCCAGTTGTAGGATCTGTGGCTAGAGAAATATAAGGAAGACGTGCATCGGCAAGCTGGGCTAATTTAACCGAAGTTTTTGCCAACTGCATTAAAGATAAAGCTGCTTCCTGCATTCTTGCGCCGCCAGATTTAGAAATCACCATTAAAGGAAGTTCGTTTTTTAACGCATAATCTGCAGCACGGGCAATTTTTTCACCTACTACAGATCCCATTGAACCACCAATGAATCTAAAATCCATACACGCAATTACCAATTCTCTTCCTTTAGATTTTCCAACTGCAGTACGTACTGCGTCTTTAAGATCGGTTTTTTCCTGGGCTGCTTTTAAACGATCGGTGTATTTTTTGGTATCCTTAAAATTCAAAGGATCTTTAGATGTAATATCTTTATCCAATTCTTTGAATTCATTATCATCAAAAAGGATTTTGAAATATTCTTTACTTCCAATTCTTACGTGATAGCCATCTTCCGGACTCACATAAAAATTGCTTTCCAGCTGCTCTGCATCTACAATCTTGCCGGTTGGTGATTTGTACCAAAGTCCCTTTGGAACATCTTTTTTGTGTTCTGTTGGGGTTTGAATTCCTTTTTGTGTTCTTTTAAACCAAGCCATTTATTTTCAGGTTTCAGGTTTCAGTTTATTTATATAGGGATAAACCGAAAGTTTTACTTAAAATAAAAACAGCCGGAATTCTAAAAAATTCCAGCTGTTATAAAATTAGATTTATAAAGTATTTACGTTGTTAAGATCTTCAAAAGCCTTTTTAAGTCGGGTTTTGAAAGTAATTTCTCCTTCACGTAACCATTTTCTTGGATCGTAATATTTCTTGTTAGGTACATCGCTTCCTTCAGGATTACCAATTTGTGCAGCAAGATAATCTTTCTTTTCTCCCATATAATCACGAATACCTTCAAGGTAAGCGTATTGAAGATCGGTATCGATATTCATCTTAATTACTCCGTAGCTAATTCCTTCGCGAATTTCTTCAACAGTAGAACCACTACCTCCGTGGAATACAAAATCTATATGATTTTCTTCTACACCGTATTTTTTAGTAATGTGTTCCTGAGAGTTTTTAAGAATTACCGGGGTAAGTTTTACGTTACCTGGCTTATAAACTCCGTGTACATTACCAAAAGCGGCAGCGATAGTGAACTGGTCACTAACTTTGCTTAATTCTTCGTAAGCGTAAGCAACTTCTTCTGGTTGGGTATATAGTTTAGAAGAATCAATATCGGTATTATCTACACCATCTTCTTCACCACCTGTTACGCCAAGTTCAATTTCAAGGGTCATGCCCATTTTGCTCATTCTTTCAAGATACTTCTTGCAGATTTCAATGTTTTCTTCAAGAGATTCTTCAGAAAGATCTATCATATGTGAGCTATAAAGAGGTTTCCCAAATTGCTCAAAATGTTTTTCACTGGCGTCTAGCATTCCGTCTATCCAGGGAAGCAATTTTTTTGCACAATGGTCTGTATGTAGAATTACTACAGCACCGTAGGCTTCGGCAAGTTCGTGAATATGCTTTGCACCGGCAACGGCACCTGCAACAGCGGCTTTTTCACCATCGTTAGAAAGTCCTTTTCCAGCGTTAAACTGGGCACCTCCATTAGAGAATTGAATAATTACGGGTGAATTTAGTTCTGCGGCGGTTTCCATTACTGCATTTGCACTACTGGAACCTATAACGTTTACTGCCGGAAGGGCAAATCCCTTTTCCTTAGCATAATTAAAGATTTTCTGTACTTCTTTTCCTGTGGCTACGCCTGGTTTAATGTTGTGACTCATAATTTTAGTTGAATTAGAAAAGCAAAAATAAGAAAATATGTTGGCTTAGAAAGGATAATTGATCCCTACATTGTATACAGCATTATTAAAGTTGTAATTTCTAAACCAGCGTTTATCATCTGGCTGGGCTGGGTCGTAGGTTTTAAAGCCAATATCAAACCTGAGAACAAAAAAGTTAAAATCGTATCTAAGTCCGAAACCGGAGCCTACTGCAATATTCTTAAGGTCGGAAAACGATTCAAAAGTAGCATCTTCATCTTCAACAATATCCAGTACATTCCATATATTCCCTACATCTACAAAAACAGCCGAATTTAGGGAGCCAAAAAGGTTGTAGCGGTATTCCATATTAAATGCCAATTTCATATTGGCTTCATTAAATTCGTTACGGCCGCCGCTACTGCCGGGGCCAAGATCGTAAGCACGCCACGCCCTGTTATCGTTGGGGCCGCCGCCGAAAAAACTTCTTACAAACGGGATGCTGTTGGCGTTGCCATATGGTATGGCAACCCCGCCAAAAGCCCGAAAGGCCAGTATATTACTCTGCCCCATATCCCAATGCTTTATAAAATCGAGTTCGGTTTTAATATATTGAGAGAAGTTTACCCCTAATACATCATAATTTCCATTCTCGTTTTTCTCAAAACCGGCTAAAGAAGAAACTGCAGAAAGTACATTCCCTGCGGTTTCAATTTTAAACCTAAAGCGGGTAAATTCCTGGTCGTAGAGATTCTTTTTTGTGTTCCATAAATAGGTGTAATTAGAAGCAAATATGAGGTTGTTCTCTGTTAACCGAGTTTTTCTTTCACCTATATTATTTACTAACTGAGCTTGATCTTCATTCAAACCAGTAGTGCCTCCCGTGTTATTAGAAACATCACGAATAAAACTCTCGGCGCCAGTTGGGATGCTTAACAAGCCTTCTTCATTTAAATAATCGGGATTTGTAACGATACTACCAGACTGGAGAATCTCGTTAAGATCGTTATATGAGTTTCTGTAAACATTGAAATAATTATCAATATTCAAATTTCTTACATATTGAATGTTTAAAAGATCTACACGGTTAGAAAGCTGGTGAGAAGGGTTCCACCGGTAATTCATAATTCCCGAAAGGTTTCTTTTATCTAAACCAATATTGTTTTGTGTGCTTACTCCTAAACTTAGTGAAGTAAAGGGCTGCATGTACTTAGGAATAAATTTTTCGGTATTAATTGGTAGAAAAATCCTGGGAAAAGTGAGTTTAAGATCGGCGCCAATTTCTGAAATATCAAAAAAGCGATCGTCATTTCCGCTTATTGCAGCATCTGTAGACGAACCTATACTTCCACGTCCAGAAATTTCAAAATTCTCGGCACCGCCAAATATATTTCTTATTAAGAGGGAGCCGCCGCCGCCAATACCAAATTTTTGAATATTACTTTGGGAAATATCAAAATCGAAACCGAGGGAATATTTTGGCTGCGGAGTTAGAAAAATATTGGCAACCAAATCGGTGCGGGTAGAATCGGCAGGATCTGGTGTAAATTGTACGTTGGGATATTTAAAAACCCGCAAAGAATTTAATCGATTGTAAGTTCGGGAACGGGAAATATCGCTATAGGTGTTTCCCGGTCTAATAAAAACAGCATCGGTTATTGCTTCGGGTTTATAACGCAATTTGTCAAAACTATAAAGGGTATATCCTTCTTCGGTGGTAACACTATCGGTTAAAGGCTGATTTCTATTGGCGTATTTATAATCGGTAAAAATATTAACCTTGCTAATTTCGTGAATTTTAAAAGGCACCCGGGATGTGGTGTCTTCTTCTGAGGCAAATCGGTTTTTTATAATTAAAGTAGTATTTACTTTTTTGCCAGTATTAATGGTATCGGCATCAAAACTTATATATTCCTGGTCAAAATTATAAACCCCGTTATTTCTAAAAAGTGAAGTTAAACGGTCTCGTTCTTCATTTATATCTAAGGTTTTATATTGTGTTCCTTCTTTGATTATAGATTCGTTTTTATGAAGCTCGTATAAAGAATCTATAACTTTAGATGCAATATTAGTGGTAATGGAGTCTAAGTGATAGGCCTCTCCGGTAGTTACTTCATATTCAACACGGGCGCGTTTTTTTTTATTTTCCGAAGGAATTATTTCATAATCGGTTTCTACATTAAACCAGCCATTGTTCCAGTACCAGGAGTTGAGCCGATTAACTGATTTCCGGGTTTCTTCTTCACTTACAATAACAGGTTCTTCCCCGGTTCTTTTTATCCACTCGTTAAAAGATTTTCGGGAGTGCAGAAATTTTTCAAATTGTTTGTAAGAGAGAATATCGACCAGCGTATTTTTCTTGCTTTCATTTTCAAGGTACTTTTCACTTAAAATAGAATCAATATCTGGCCGGGCTAGATTATAAAAATGAAGTCTTAGCGGTATTCCCAGGAAACTGGTGCTAGGCTCCTGGTAAAGTTGATTGTAAATACGTGCTTCTTTGATCTTTTCGTTGTTAACGAAAATTTCATTCTCAGTGAGCAATTTATCATTACCCTCTACGCGTTTAACGGCATTACAGGAAATTAAAAAAAGCAGGCTTAAAAAAAATAATGATATTTTTGCGAAATGCCGATTCAAACACACATTTTTAAGAGATCAAAATTACATTTTTTGTATGGTTAGTAAAAGCCAAATTAAGTTAATAACCAGTCTTGCACAAAAAAAATACCGTTATAAACACGGACTTTTTGTAGCCGAAGGTTTTAAAACAATTAGTGAGCTTATAAATTCTAATTTTAGGCTGAACCGGCTCTTTACTTTAGATGCGGATTTTGGACTGAAACCTGATGAAATCCAAACAATTGATGAGCAGGAACTTAAAAAAATAAGTTTTTTAAAAACCCCGCAAACGGCATTGGCATTATTTGGAATTCCAGAAGAAAAAATCGTTCCCGAAGAAGACCTAACTCTTGCTTTAGATGGTATTCGCGATCCCGGCAATTTAGGCACCATCATAAGGCTTTGCGATTGGTTTGGGATAACCAATTTGGTTTGCTCCCGGGATTCGGTAGATTGTTATAATCCTAAAGTGGTACAGGCTACCATGGGATCTTTGGCGAGGGTGAATATTATTTATTGCGATTTAAAAACTTTCCTTACAAATTCTAAACTACCGGTTTACGGTGCTTTTATGGAAGGGGAGAATATTTATAAAAGCGAAACCGTAGAAAAAGCAATCCTGGTTATGGGAAATGAAGCCAATGGGATTTCAACTAAAATTGAAGAATTAATCCAAAAGAAAATAAGCGTTCCGCGTTTTGGAGGACTTAAAGAAACCGAAAGCCTAAACGTGGCAACCGCAACCGCAATTCTTCTAAGTGAATTTAAGCGAAAAAGTTTTACAAATTAATGTAGCCTATTTTATTGAAAGGTAAAGTTTAGGAATACAGCCTGGGAGCGCATTGCATCAACTACCTGATATTGGGTTTCTACCATTTCATTATTTATTGTGAAAACTCCTCTTATTGAGGGAGAGAATTTAAAATAATAAAGATAAAGATCTATTCCCAGTCCCACTTCATAATGATAATTGTTGGTTTTTAATCGCGTTGCCACATCTGGATTGTTCTCATTACTGGAAAGGTTTATAGAAGTAGATAAACCTCCTACTACAAAAGGCTTGAAGTTATTATGCCTATCGGCCGAAAACTTTAATAGTAATGGGATATGGACATAAGTAGAGTTAACCTCTTCTATATCCTGGCTATATGGAGGCCTGAAGTTACGGGTGTTAAATGTAACGCCAGGTTCCAGGCGTAAATCCAGGTTATTATTTAATTTTAAATTCCCAACGAGCCCAACATTGAATCCCATGGTTTTTTCTATAATAAGATCATTACCGTTAGAGGTTATTTCATCATTATATTTAAATTTAAAATCGTAGGTATTAAATCCCAGGTAGTAACCCCAGGACCAACGTTGCTTATCAAAGTTCTCGTTGTTGATAATTTTATCTCCTCCAAAAATTTGCGCGTAACCAAATTGAACGCAAAAAAGAAGGGCAATAACAAAAAGTTTCTTCATAGTTTTATTTTGAAGCAATATAAATGGTTGCAACCCCAAAAGTTTGTGGTTTATCTTCTACATTTATAAACCCCGTTTTCTTTAAAATATTGTTGAACGCTTCTCCATAAGGAAATGCAGCGGCACTTTTACTTAAGTAGGAGTAAGCTTCACGGTCTTTAGAAAATACCCGCCCAATGAGGGGCAACATATAGCCGGAGTATAATTTATAACCTTGTTTGAACGGAAATCTGGTAGGGACAGAAGTCTCCAAAACTACAAAAATTCCGCCGGGTTTTAGAACCCTTTGAATTTCAGATAATCCTTTTTCTAAATTTTCAAAATTACGAACGCCAAAAGCAACTGTAATTGCATCAAACGAGTTATCTTCAAAAGGTAAGGCTTCAGAGTCTCCCTGTACCATTTCAATCTTATCGGTTAGCTGTTTGGCGGCAATTTTCTTTCGGCCTACTTTCAGCATTCCTTCAGAAAGATCCAGGCCAACAATTTTTTCAGCATTAATATCTGCCATTTGTATGGCAAGGTCTCCAGTTCCAGTAGCAATATCTAAAACAGCTTTTGGTTGCTGGGCTTTAACCAGTGCAATTACTTTTTTACGCCATTTAACATCGGTTCCCATAGAGATTACCCGATTTAGCCCATCGTAATTGCCAGATATTTTGTCAAACATCTGTTCCACCTGTTTTTTCTTATTAAGACCGGAATCCTGATAAGGAGTAACCTTTTTACTCATAATAACAATTTTGCATCAAAGATACACGATATGAAATAATTGAGGTTGAAACTTTTAGAATTTGTTGATAGATGCTTTGGTTTTTGGTTTGTCTAAAATACTGTACATTTGTTCTTCTTTTCAATTTCAAGCTGTTATATGAAGATAATTATTGCCGGAGCAGGTGAAGTCGGCTTTCATTTGGCAAAATTGCTTTCTTTTGAGTCCCAGGATATCACACTTATTGATACCAACCGGGATAATCTCACTTATGCTGATACGCATTTAGATATTAGAACAATAAAAGGAGATGCAACTTCAATCTCAATTTTAAAAGATGCACAGGTTAAGCATGTAGATATGCTTATAAGCGTAACTTCCAGCGAAGCTACTAATATTACCTGTTGTGTTTTAGCTAAACAATTGGGAGCCAAAAGAACCATAGCCCGTATTTCTAATACCGAATTTCTTGAGAATAAAGAGGAAATTGGTTTTACCAGTTTTGGTATAGATGAATTAATTTCTCCTGAAGCCCTTGCAGCAAGAGAAATAGCTTTGCTACTAAATCAGTCAGCATTTAATGATAGCTATGAATTTGAAAATGGCGCGTTAACCATGATAGGTCTTAGCCTGTCCCGAAATGCGCTATTTGTAGGCAAAACGGTAAAAGAAGCCGCCAATATTTTTCCAGATCTTAATTTTGTGCCAATCGCCATTCAGCGGTATGGGACTCAATATACGCTTATTCCCCGTGGAGATACACAATTTAAAGAAGGAGACCAGGTAAATTTTATCACGCTAAAACGCGGGGTAGAAAACCTTTATAAACTTACCGGTAAAACCAAACATTCTATTAAAAATGTAATGATTTTAGGCGGAAGTAAAATTGGTAAAAAAACCGCCAAAGATTTATGCAGAAATAACTTTCACGTTAAACTGGTAGAGAGCGATAAAGAGAAAGCTTACGATCTTGCCGATGAACTTCCCAATGCGCTAATTATTCACGGCGATGGTAGAAACGTAGAGTTACTTGAAGAAGAAAATGTACACGATATGGATGCATTTATCGCCGTTACCGGTAATTCTGAAACCAATATTATGTCCTGCCTGGTTGCGAAATCCAAGAGTGTGAAAAAAACTATCTCTCTGGTAGAGAATATGGATTACTACCAGTTAAGTCATTCTATTGGGATAGATACATTGATCAATAAAAAGCTTCTTGCCGCTAATAATATTTTTAGATATGTGAGAAAAGGGGAAGTGGTTGCGATGACCAAGATCAATAACATGAATGCCGAACTACTTGAGTTTATTGTAAAACCAAATTCTCAGGTTTGTAATAAGAAAATTAAGAATCTGGATTTCCCACGGTCGGCAATTATTGGTGGAATTATAAGAGATGGCGAAGGGATTATCGCGCTGGGAGATTTTACGATTACCCGGGGAGACCGTATTGTAGTGTGTTGTTTGCCAAGATCTATTAAAAAGGTTGAAAAACTCTTTCTCTAATGCCAAGACTTAATCACCAGATTATCCTGCACGTTATGGGACTGCTGCTTTTATGTAACGGTGGTTTTATGCTTTTGGCAGTTTTAGTGAGCTGGTTTTATGAAGATGGGGTAACAGTACATATTCTGGCAGCCGCTTTTATCACCCTTTTCCTAGGGGTGCTTCTAATGTTTACAACCCGGGGCCACCGTAAAGAAGTAAAAAAACGTGAAGGTTATATAATTGTAACTTTTGGTTGGATTTTTATGGCTTTAAGCGGCACGCTACCTTATGTGTTAAGCGAATCTATTCCTGCGTTTACCGATGCTTTTTTTGAAACCATGTCTGGTTATACCACTACGGGAGCTTCGGTTTTAAATGATATTGAATCTATTCCCAAAGGAATTCTTTTCTGGCGAAGTTTGACCCACTGGATTGGAGGAATGGGAATTATAGTTTTAGCCATTGCAATTCTACCTTTACTGGGAATAGGAGGGATGCAGCTATTTGCTGCTGAAGCTCCAGGCCCAAGTGCCGATAAGTTAAAACCCAGGATTACCGATACCGCCAAGCGTCTTTGGTTAATCTATGTGAGCTATACGGTTGCTGAAACAATTTTGCTAAAAGTAGCAGGTATGAGCTTTTTTGATGCAATAAACCATTCTTTAAGCACACTTTCTACCGGTGGCTTTTCAACAAAAAATATTAGCGTGGCCTATTGGAATGACAGGCCAATTATTCAATACATTATTATGATCTTTATGTTTTTGGCGGGGAGCAATTTTGTTTTAAGCTATTATAGTTTTAAAGGCAGGGTTCAAAAAGTTTTGCATGACGATGAGCTTAAATGGTATTTCTATTTTATAGGAATTTTTACAGTAGTGGCTTCGGCATTTATTTATTTTGAAGCCGATGTTGCTCTTTCTCAAATAGATCATCCTATGGTTTGGGGAGAAGCCGAGAGTGCTTTTAGACATGCACTTTTTCAGGTTTTAGCTATTATAACCACCACCGGTTTTGTTTCAGCCGATTATACTATGTGGACACCATTTCTTACTATTCTCTTTTTTGGGATGTTCTTTTTGGGAGGTTCTGCAGGGTCTACCGCTGGTGGAGTAAAAGTAATGAGGCATATTATAATGATTAGAAATGGCGGGATTGAATTTAAACGTGCTTTACATCCTAACGCAATTCTTCCGGTGCGATTTAACGGAAAATCTATTGGAAAAGGAGTGACCTTCAATATCCTGGGTTTCTTTATTCTTTATATGCTTTCTTTTATTATAGGCTCGGTGGTTCTTGGAGGACTGGGATTAGATTTTGAAACAGCCATTGGCGGTGCAGCCTCTTCCCTTGGGAATGTTGGTCCTGCTTTTGGTGCACTTGGCCCGGTAAATAACTTTGATATTCTTCCACCTATTGGTAAATGGTGGTGCGCATTTTTAATGCTTATAGGAAGGTTGGAACTTTTTACGGTTCTAATCCTGTTAACCCCATTCTTCTGGAGGAATAGGTGATTCTAATTTAGATTTCAGAAAATAAGAATTGTTGTTTTAAAAATTTTTAAACGCGTCATCCTGAACTTGTTTCAGGATCTAACATATTGTAAAATAAAAACATCATTAAAAAATCCTGATAGGTTTTTAAACCGCATCAGGATTTTGAAAAATATAACTTTATAAACTGAAAATTCTATGCTTCAGCTAAAGCTGACTTAATTCGTTTCATTGCTTCTTCAATTTGAGATTCACTTGCAGCATAAGAAATTCTTATACAATCTGGATTTCCAAAAGCATCACCGGTTACGGTGGCTACAAGGGCTTCTTCTAATAAAAACATGGAGAAATCTGTAGCATTTTCAATCTTATGACCTTTAATTGTTTTTCCGAAGAAATGAGAAACATTTGGGAAAACGTAAAAAGCGCCTTCAGGTTCTGTAGTCACAAAACCTTCAATTCCGTTTAAAAGATCTATAATAAGTTTTCTCCTGGATTTAAAGGTGTCTACCATATAGCTAATCTCGCTTACGGGAGCTTCCAGGGCAGTAATTACTGCACGTTGGGCAATACAGTTAGCACCACTGGTAATTTGGCCCTGCATTTTATTGGTGGCCCGGGCAATCCACGCCGGTGCACCTATATAACCAATTCTCCAACCGGTCATTGCAAATGCTTTAGAAACGCCGTTTACGGTAACTACACGATCGTACATATCTTCAAACTGGGCCATAGAAGCGTGCCCCCCTACAAAATTAATATGTTCGTAAATTTCATCACTTACAATTACAATATCGGGATATTTTTTAAGCACATCGGCAAGACCTCTTAATTCTTCTTTGCTGTAAACCATCCCGCTGGGATTGCAGGGAGAGCTGTACCAAATCATTTTTGTTTTTGGAGTAATTGCAGCTTCAAGTTGCTCTGGCGTCATTTTAAAATCCGTTTCAACCGAAGTTGGAACTTCTACCGGTACACCTTCAGCAAGTTTTACTATTTCAGCATAGCTCACCCAGTAAGGACAGGGTAAAATAACTTCGTCTCCCGGGTTTAATAAAACCATAGCCACATTTGCCAAAGATTGTTTGGCACCTGTAGAAACTACAATTTGAGAACGGTCGTAAGTAAGATTGTTGTCTCGCTTAAATTTGTTGATGATGGCATCTTTTAATTCTACATATCCGTCTACGGGAGTATAAGAATTATAATTGTCGTTAATTGCCTGAATTGCGGCTTCTTTAATAAAATCTGGGGTATTAAAATCTGGTTCTCCCAGGCTTAACCCGATAATGTCTTTCCCTTCGGCTCTAAGTTCACGCGCTTTTGCAGCCATAGCCAAAGTTTGGGAAGTTGCTAAGTTGTTAATTCGGTTGGATAATTGTTCTTGCATTCTTTAATTGGTTACTAATTAATTACTCACTTACTGAGACCGGAAAAGGTTCACAATAGGAATGCGAATTTACTTTTCTAATCTCAATCTTAAGAACCAAGCCCTTAAGAAAATTTACGAAATTGCAGGTTTCGCACCCATTTGTTTTAAATGTTTAAAATGGGCAATTATTGCTGCGCGTGTGGTTTTATATTCGTGGTAAGGAAGATTGCATTCTGCAGCAGTTTCCTTTACTATTTTAGCGATGTTAGTATAATGAATATGACTAATATTCGGAAAAATATGGTGTTCTACCTGGTGGTTTAATCCGCCGGTAAACCAGTTTACAATTCTGTTTTTAGTTGAAAAATTAACCGTAGTAAACAGCTGGTGAATGGCCCAGGTATTTTTCATAGAGCCGGTTTCGTCTGGTAAAGGCATTTCGGTTTCTTTAACCACGTGGGCTAATTGAAACACAATACTAAGAATTAATCCTGCTGTATAATGCATTACGAAAAAGCCTATTAATATTTTCCACCAGGCAATTGATAAAATTAGCATTGGAATTACGATCCAAATAGAAACATAAATAAGTTTTGTGATCGCGATAATGCTCCACTGCGTTACCGGATTTGGCATTTTTCCGTAAGAAAGTTTGCGCTTTAGATAATTTTTAGTCTGTTTAAAATCTGTAGTTAAAGCCCAGTTGAAAGTTAAAAGGCCATATAAAAATACAGAATAATAATGCTGAAAACGGTGAAAACTGTACCATTTAGCATGTTCAGAAAACCTAATAATTCTTCCTGCATCTAAATCTTCATCGTGGCCGTGAATATTGGTGTAAGTGTGGTGTAGAACATTGTGTTGTACCTGCCAGTTATAAACATTACCGGCAAGCACGTAAATTGTGCCACCCATAAATTTATTTACCCATTTTTTAGAAGAATAGGAGCCGTGGTTACCATCGTGCATAATATTCATTCCTACTCCTGCCATTCCGGCGCCCATTACTACGGTAAGGAGCAACATCCACCACTGTGAAATATCAAGCGTGAGAATTAAAAAGTATGGGGTTAAAAATAAAGAAAACATAACTACTGCCTTTAAATGCAGTTTCCAGTTTCCTGTTTTTTTAATGTTATTATCCTTAAAGTAACTGTTTACTCTTTTATTGAGGATTCTAAAGAATTTTGTGGAATCCTTTCGAGAGAATTTAATATGATTTTGAACGTTTTCCATGTAATTTTTGTAAGCGGTAAAGGTAAAATATTTAAATAGTTAATCTATAATCTATACCGTATTAATATAGTCTGCAAATTCAGCACCAAATTATGTATTTTTGCGGAAATTGTGAAAACTTTGGATTTAATAAAAAAATACTTCCCCGATTTAACCGATGACCAAACTGCGAAATTTACGCAAATGGAATCACTTTATAAAGACTGGAACCTTAAAATTAACGTGGTCTCGCGTAAGGATATAGATGAAATTTATCTCAGGCATGTTTTACACTCTCTGGGAATTGCAAAAATTCAGCAATTTAATCCGGGAGCAAATATTTTAGATGTAGGCACAGGCGGCGGATTTCCAGGAATTCCGTTGGCTATATTATTTCCGGAAACCAATTTCCATTTAGTAGATTCTATAGGAAAAAAGATGAAAGTAGTAAACGAAGTTGTAGAAGGCTTACAACTTACCAATGTGAAAACTACTAATGCCAGGGTAGAAGAAATTTCTGGTACCTACGATTTTATAGTAAGTAGGGCAGTAGCCGCAATGCCTACTTTTGTGCATTGGACTAAAGGAAAAATAGCAAAGAAAAGCAAGCACGAACTTAAAAACGGAATTCTTTATCTTAAAGGTGGAGATCTCACAGTGGAGCTTCGCGATTACCCAAAAGCAAGAATTTATGAACTACGTGATTATTTTGGGGAGGAATTTTACGAAACTAAAAAAGTGGTTTATCTACCATTAAAGTACAAGCCTTAATCTTTTCTAATAATCACCTTTTTGGCATAATCTCCAGCATCGGTATACACTTTTACAATGTAAACAGCCGAACTTAAAGATTTTTTCTGCGGAACATGAATTTCTTTAAGGTCAGGTATTCCAAAGTGTTGATCTACCAGTTGGCCAGCAATATTATAAATATTAATGTGCTCAATTTTATGAAGTTCAGGATTACTGATTACAAACTCCCTGTTATCTAGAGAGTAATAGTAATTTATAGGTCCTTCGCCAGGTTCTTTATCATTTCTGGTGGAAGTTACATCGTGAAAAACAATTTCATATAAATCCTGGTATTCTCCGGCAGGTAAGCTAGCTTTAAAAGCTTCTTTTCTTAGATCGTGATAAGTGCTGTCGCTATTATCACGTAAGTAGATATCAATGATATCGGGCACATTCTCGAGTTCCCCTAATTCTATACTGAATTCTTTTTCTTCAGCTATAGTAATTCCTAATGGTAATATTTGATCCAGATTGAAGTGCGGTACACCCTGGATAACATACCTTTTCTCGCCAATTACCCAATACATATCTTCGGGGCCTCTATCTATTAAAGCAGCATCAAAACCAATATCGAAGCCCTGGCTGGTTCTGGCATCTGCGCCAACAAGAAGTTCCCGATGATAACCGGTAGGAGATCGAAATAACAATCGTATTTTATATCGTCCATCTTCCCTTTTTTCTTTTGACTCCTGTTTAGATTTTGAATTGTCACGAGCTTGTAGAAAAAATGAAATTTCTTGGCTCTTTTCTGTCTTGTAATAACGTTGACTGTTTTTAAAGATGATATTTCCGGTATCAAAACTATCAAAGCTTCCTGCTTGTGCATCTCGCGTAGTATTCACAAAAAAACCTTGCGCCACCGGAATATATGGACCGGGACGTTTATTGCTTTCAGCTCCCGAGGCATTTATCCTGGAATCATTTGAAATAGCTGAAACTCCATCTATTAAATTGCGTACGGCGTAGCCGCCAACATACTGCGCCAGGTAATGGGTTTTGCCGGCAAAATGATCCCAGAAATAGACAGCTCCATTTAAAAGGTTTTTATCGTTTCGGCCTTCACCATCCCTAATATTGTCTAAGATAAATTCTTCTACACTTATGGCAGATGGATAAGGATTACCCAGTAGGTAATTTTGTCCCGATCTAATTTCGCTAACTTCTATTATTCCATTATTTGGAAAACCATTAAAAGTATAATTTTGAAGTTTTCCTTCAGCAATATCTATATTTTCGGTTCCCTTCATGGTGTAGCCTTCACCTGGTTTTAAGGCAGTGTAGCTTCCAATTTGTTCCCACTGGCTATATTCATTGGCTGCCCTGGCCCTAAAAGCATTAATCCAGTAATCACTTATTTTAATAGGATTGGCTTTTGGTCCATCAGCGTGAGTATGGGGCCATTTAAAGTTGATATTCTGAAATTTATTTGTTCCCAGGGTAGAACCATCTTTCATAACCTGGTTTACTTTATAAGTAGTATTTGTAGGATCTGAAATTACCGGAGAACTCCAGTAATTATAATTAAAGCTACTTGCAGTACCTTGTTGATCGCGTTCCAGGTTTCCGGAACCACTAATCTGGCTGTTTTCAGGTTGTACTAATTGTGATTCGCCATTAAGATCTATATGCCCATTTAGTTCGAGGTAACGACTAATATATAATTCGTTGCCCGATGTATGGTTGGTGCCGTTCATAATTAAAGAACCTCCATCATCTAAAAGCCCTAATAAAGTTATACTATTTGAATTATCGGTAGTTGGTGCATTGGTTAAGGTCTTGCCGTCTAACCTGGCAATATTCCAGTTTATTCGCTCACCATTTACACCGGCGCTGTTTGGAGTATCCCATACCTGGGGTTGTTTCCACGAATTGATGTTCCACCAGTCACCACCGGTTGCAATATACGGGAGGGGCGCCGTATTCTGCTGTGTACTTTGAATATTTTTTAATCGGCCGTCAATACCATTTGGTATTTTGTTTTTGGTAATACCGTTGGTAGCTTCAGAGGTTATAAGCCTATAATATCCTTTTAGAGTTTCCCACTTTAAATTATTTGGGGCATCTAAAGGTATTATTTCACCTCTAACATTCGTATTATTCTTGATTCGTTGGTTCATCATGAATTTAAGCTGCTCCAGATTTAAAGAAGTATTCCAGACCCTAACTTCTTCAATCCAACCGTGGAAAAAGTGAGTGGGAAGAGGTTTTAATGTATTATCGTTCATAGCCCCAATTAGAAACCTATTATCATTACTGCTAGGTATGCCGGGAGCACTTTCACTAGTTTTAATACCATCAATATATATTCCGGCATCATTTCCACCCTGAATTACCGCAATGTGATACCAGCGGTCTGAATCAATTTGATGAGTTGATGAAATAACTTCATTATTCCATCTAAATTTAGGGGTATTATTTTCAATAATTAAATCATATCCTCCAGCGCCAGGATCGGCATTATCCCTTTTAGAAAGTATAGTTTTTATTGAAGTAGTAGCGTTTTGGTCTTGTTTTACCCAGGCTTCTAAGGTAAATCCTGAAGTAAGATTAAGATTATTTCCAAAATCTATATAATCATCAACTCCGTCAAAATCTATAGTGCTGCAATTACTAAAAATTATTTTAACTCTATCTGTATTTCCACAGGGGATAGTCCATTCCAGGGTATAGGTTCCAGTTGTTGTAATGGTAAAAAGACTTTCTGGATTGTTCACATCTGAAATTACCGCTCCCGTGGGGCCATTAATAATTCGCCAGGTTCCAAATTCTTCTTCTTGTGTTCTGGGATTAGTGTAGCCTTCAAAAACAGCCCCTAATTTTACCTGATTTACACCACATTCTAAAGTTTTGTCTTCTCCTGCATTGGCAATTAATTCCTCAGGTTGTGCAATAGTTACTTCTGTGCTAAATTCACAACCATTGGCATCAACCACGTTTACTGCATAAGTGCCAGCAGAAAGATTGTTAACGGTACCTGTTGTTTCTGTTGAAGTTTGACTAATATGGTCCCAAACTATAGTGTATGGCGCGGTTCCGCCAGAAGCTTCTACCGTCGCAGTAGCATTACTCCCTCCAAAACATACTAAGGGTGTCTGGTCTATTTCTTCTAGTAAAAGTGCATTTTCGGGTTGGGTAATGGTAATATTGTTTACAGTATAAGTTTCATTATCGTCATGAACCATTGCTTTGTAAGTCCCAGCCGGTAGATTTTGGAAAATTCGGGTGTCTTTAGGACCATAAATTTCGCCGGTTAGCGTATTTTGTAATTCGTAATGGTAGGTACCAACACCGCCCGTAGGTATGATTTCTATTGATCCTTTTTCATCTCCATAGCAAAAGTTCTTAATTTTTTCTATTCTTGCCGATAAAGGAAAGTGAATTTCATCGTTTTCGTTAGTTGATACGCACATTCTTTGGCGAACATCTCCACATTTTTTATTAGCATTATTGGTCCAATCCATATAAAAACTTTCCAGGGTAATAGCATTTCCACAAGACCAATTTTCTATTTCTCCAATTCTGAAAAGGGATGGTATTTTATCATTCCCTATATCTATACAACCAGTAATTCTTTCTTCAGAAATAAATTCTCCGCTTTGTGATATGGAATAAATAAATTCAATTGAGGGATTATATGCATTAGCATTTTTTTCTATACGAAGATATATATAGCGCTTTCCACTGTAACTTGTACATTCGGCACCCGTAAGTGGGCTGCCGTCCTCTTTCCCGATATAAAATGTATCTAATTCGAAATCTAAATTTCCAGTTTGTCCGCATGGTTCAAAACATTCACCTACGTAATGGTTAAATATTTCAGTGTATTCATTCCCAACTGAATCTGTAACTGTAAGAGAAACGGGATAGACTCCACTTTCTAAATAATTAACTACGTGTACTCCGGGACCTTCGGTTTGATTGTTGGTATCACTAAATTCTGCAGTTTCACCTCCAAAATCCCATTTATAGGTATAAGGTGCAATTCCTCCCTGAACAGAATCGAGTTGAAAAGTTGAAGTTCTTAATCCGCCTTCATCACTTAAACATTTGGAAGTTGGAATCATACTCGCTTCCAACGGGTCTATTATGGTAATCGTTTCTTCATCGGTACATCCATTGGCATCAGTAACTACCACGCTATACGTTCCGGCAGCCAGGTTACTTGCCGTTTGCCCTGTTTGCCCATCAGACCATAGAAATTCGAAATTGGCTGTTCCACCTTCAATAATTGCAGTAGCAGTTCCGGTAGCAGAACCAAAAGTATTAGTTTCAGTATCAACAATATTTGTAATTACTAATTCTTCTGGCGGGTAGACTGTAATAATTTCTTCAATAGAACATCCATTTTCATCGGTAATTGTTAAAGTAAGATTATTGGAAGAAGCTGTATTGTTTACATTACTAATCGTAGCTCCAGTTTGTCCATTACTCCAGTTGTAAGTTAATTGCCCGGTTCCTCCCTGAGCTTCAATAGTAATTGAAGCGTTATTTTCTTCAAAACATCCTTTGTTGATACTGATACTGGTTATTTCAATAAAACTATTTGGCTCAGTAATGGTAAAGTCTTTAGTTGCAGCACATCCATTTACATCTGTAGCTGTAACCGAATAGGTACCCGGGCTTAATCCATCTTTTACAGCTCCATTTCCTAACTCTTCCCAATCATAACTGATTTCTCCAACTCCACCGGTGACAATGGCATGTGCTTCGCCCGATGCAAAGCCGTTACATAAAATATCATCAACCTGAACATTTAGTTCTATCTGATTAATAGTAATATTCTGTTCTATACTCGCTTCATTTCCTGAAGCATCAGTAAAAGTCCATATAATTGAACCGGTTTCAGTAAAAGTGGTAGATCTGTTGGCTTCAGCGGTAATATCACCTCCACAATTATCAATTGCAACAGGAGTTTCCACAGTATATTCACAACCCCAGGTAATGTCATTCAAGGTGGGTAAAACTGGTTTTATCTTATCTTCTACAGTTACTATAGCTGTATTTGAAGCCGTATTAGTATGAATATCAGTTACAGAAAGAGTGACAGTATTCTCACCGATATCAGTACAATCGAACGTGGAAATATCCAGTGAAGTTGATTGAATACCGCAGGCATCAGTAGAACCATTGTCTATTTGATCTGCGGTGATATTTGCAATGCCGTTTTCATCTAGTTGGACGGTGATATTTTGCGTAATAACCTGAGGAGCAATTTTATCTTCAACGGTAACGGTGGCATTTTTTGTTGCCGTATTATCATTATTATCGGTTACCGAAAGAGTAACGGTACTTGTGCCGATATCAGTACAATCAAATGAGGAAATATCCAGTGAAGTTGATTGAATACCGCAGGCATCAGTAGAGCCATTATCTATTTGATCTGCGGTGATACTGGTAGTGCCATTTTCATCAAGCTGAACGGTGATATTTTGTGTGATTACCTGAGGCGCAATATTATCTTCAATGGTAACATTTGCATTTTTTGAAGCCGTATTATTATGAATATCGGTTACCGAAAGCGTAACGGTATTTGCACCGATATCGGTACAATCAAATGTGGAAATATCCAGTGAAGTTGATTGAATACCGCAGGCATCAGTAGATCCATTGTCTATTTGATCTGCCGTGATACTTGCAGTGCCGTTTTCATCCAGTTGAACGGTGATATTCTGTGTGATAACATTTGGAGCAATATTGTCCTTTACGTTAACGGTAGCTTCTTTTGTGGCGGTATTTCCGTTTACATCAGTTACGCTTAGCGTAACAATATTATTTCCAACATCAGTACAGCTAAAATTTGTTTTACTTATGGAGATTTGATCAATTCCGCAGTTATCTGAAGAACCATTATCAATATCACTCGCCTGAATTGAAACAGAACCGCTCGAATCTAATTCAACTTCAATATTTCTCAAGTTAACGGTAGGATCTTCCAGGTCTTCAAATTCAACGGTGAAACTTTGAGTCTCTGTATCATCATTACTATCGGTTACCGTTACAGTGTAATTTCCGGGAGCAAGACCGGAGATTCCCTGGTTAGTACTCGAGAAATTATTTGGTCCACTCCAGGAATACGAATAGGGAGAAACTCCGCCAGAAACATTAATATTTAATGCGCCGTCCTGGGCATCGCTACAAGTGGAGGGAGTATTTTCGGTTAAAGTAATAGAGGGATCAAGCTCTAATAAAAAGCCAACGAAAAATAAATTCTTTTGTTGTTTTTCTTTTAAAACAGGCTTCTCGGGCCCATATGTAATATTAGCCAATAGCGTATTTCCGGAGAGTAGGAACCAACCAGAAATTAGTGCTATAAAAAAAAACCGGGGAGTAATTTTACCCATAGGCGACTGTATTATTACAGAGGATAAAATTACATATAATAAATCTATTTTAACAGGATTTTAAGCCATAATTACAGATATAAAACCTTTAATATCAGATAAAAGACCATTTGGAAGAATAAATAATGTCTAAATGTAGGAAAAATCTTTCTTTTTAAATAATTGCTTTTTTCAATCTATAGCTATTAATTAATTTCTGAAATTTGATTTTAGTAGTAAGTAGATAGGCTACTACCTTCAATAAAAAATGCTCTCAGAGAGAAACGTCTTTAGAGCTCAATTTTTGTTCTTTTAAGTGGGAAATGTTTAATTAAATCAGATTTAGAATAAAAAATAGCGTCTAAAAACCGATAAGTAATTTAGGATTACTCTATGAGAAAAAAGTAGTTCAGGAATATATTAATAAGAAATTTAGTCTTTTCTAATAATTACTTTTTTGGCATAATCTCCTGCATTAGTAAAGATTTTTACGATATAAACTGCGGTGCTTAAGGATTTTTTCTGCGGAATATAAATTTCTTTAATGTCTGGTATTCCAAAATGCTGATCTACCAATTGGCCTGCAATATTGTAAATATTTATATGCTCAATTTTATGAATTTCAGGGTTGTTAATTACAAATTCCCTGTTCTCCATGGAATAATAAAAATCTACAGGTCCTTCCCCGGGTTCTTTATCTTTTCGAGTGCTGGTTAAATCCTGGAAAACAATTTCATATAAATCTTTATATTCTCCTGCAGGTAAAGTAGCTTTAAAAGCTTCCTTTCGTAAATCGTGATACGTACTGTCACTATTGTTACGCAAATAGATTTCTATAATATCTGGAAGGTTAGGTAATTCACTAATTTCTATACTGAACTCTTTTTCTTCGGCAATTTTAATACCCAAAGGTAACCTTTGGTCGAGGTTGAAATGAGGTACACCCTGAATTACATAATTGCCTTCCCCAACTACCCAATACATATCTTCTTTGCCTTTATCTATTAAAGGGGCATCAAAACCGAGATCGAAGCCCTGGCTGGTTCTGGCATCTGCGCCCACCAAAATTTCCCGGTGATAGCCGGTAGGAGAATGAAACTTTAGTCTTATTTTATAACGGCTATCTGCACTTTTTTCATCCGTATTTTTATTGGTTTTATTATTATCGCGTGGTTTTAGAAAGAAAGAAGAACTTTGCCCTCGCTCCATTACAAAAGCACGTTGGCTATTTTTAAAAACAATATTTCCCGACCCAAAGTCATCAATATCTTCTGCCTGGGTATCCAGGGTAGTGTTTACAAAAAATCCCTGGCCTACTGGAATATACGGCCCGGCCTTTTTGGTGCTTTGGGCGCCGGAAGCATTAATCCTGGAATCGTTGGAAATAGCCGAAACTCCATCTATTAAATTTCGTACAGCGTAGCCGCCCACGTACTGCGACAGGTAATGGGTGTGGCCCCCAAAATGATCCCAGAAATAAACCGCTCCATTTAAAAGGTTTTTGTCATTGCGACCTCCATTATCTTTACTAATATTATCCAGTATAAATTCTTCGACACTAATTGCAGAAGGATATGGATTTCCTAAAAGATAATTTTGTCCCTGCTGAATTTCGCTGACTTTAATAATACCGTTATTCGGAAAACCAGAAAAAGTATAGTTTTGAAGTTTTCCCTTTTTAACATCTATATTTTCAGTGCCTTTCATAGTATAGCCTTCGCCGGGTTTTAAAGCAGTGTAACTTCCAATTTGTTCCCATTGGCTATATTCGTTGGCTTTCCTGGCTCTAAAGGCATTAATCCAGTAATCACTAATTTTAATAGGATTTGCTTTTTCACCATCGGCGTGCGTATGCGCCCATTTAAAATTGATATTTTGGAAGTCTTTTGTGCCCACGGTAGACCCGTCTTTCATCACCTGGTTAACTTTATAATTTTGGCTATTAGAATTTGGTAAAACAGGAGAACTCCAGTAATTATAATTATAGCTACTTGCCGTACCTTGTTGATCCCGTTCCAGGCCGCCGGAACCACTAATTTCACTGCCTTCTGTTTGTATTAATTGAGATTCACCATTAAGGTCAATATAACCGTTTAGCTCCAGATAATGGGTAATAGTTAATGCATTTCCGGTTCCAAATCCGGTTTGGCTTTGGCCCATATTGTTCTCGCCATTCATATTGAGGATTCCCTTTTCAGAAATTAATCCTAATAAGCTGATATTATTTTGGTTATTCTGCGTGGCCGGGTTTTCTATATCTTCAGAAAGCTTTACGATATTCCAGGTTATTCTGCTATTATCAATCCCCTGGCTGCTGGGTGGATCCCAGACATCTCTTTTAGTTATATTTTTACCATTTAATTGTTGAGGTAATTTCCAGGTTGTCTTCTTAAACCATTCTTGTCCACTGGTGTAAAGGATATATGGAACCGGAGCGGTGTTTTCCTGCATTTCCTGTATATTTTTCAATAATCCATTGGCTATTTCTCCTGTACTTCCAAGGTTATCGGTAAATCCATCGCTAATAAGATCATTCTGTGCAAGAAGCTGATAATAACCTGCTAAATTGGTCCATACAACATTTTCGGGGGCGTTTGGTAAGTTTAAATTATTGCCGAGTACAGTACCACTCACGTTTGCACCGTCTTTTTCAAGACGTTGATTCATAAAGAATCTTATTTGTTCGATTGAGATTGCTGTATTCCAAAGTCTAACTTCTTCAATATAACCTTCAAAGTGATCTTTACTTTCTATAGTTTCATCTGCGGTAAAAGCAGCACCAATAAGCGCAGGGGTTTCGGTTGCTCCTATTGATTGAGGAATATTTGTAGTATTTGTTTGAATTTCAATACCATCAATATAAATTCTAAGAACTGAACCCTGATTATAAACCGCAGCAATATGAAACCAACGATCTGTATTTATTTTTTTTCCTGAAACTACACTCTTATTATTAACACGGAATGTTGGGGAGCCATTATTAAGAAAAAGATCATAGCCGGCATTCATATTGTCTGCAGACCTTTTAGACAAAATAGTTTTTGTGCCTGAAATTGAATGTGGTTTTACCCAGGCTTCAATAGAAAAACTCGAATTAATATTATAGTT
This sequence comes from uncultured Salegentibacter sp., assembly GCF_963972535.1. Lineage (NCBI taxonomy): Bacteria > Pseudomonadati > Bacteroidota > Flavobacteriia > Flavobacteriales > Flavobacteriaceae > Salegentibacter > uncultured Salegentibacter sp. The sequence continues at coordinate 16,287 of NZ_CAXAVR010000005.1, read as the reverse complement.
GTCTCCTAAATCTACAAAATCGTCAATTCCATCAAAGTTTAATTGACTACAGGAGGGAGGGAAGGTGATCTCAATTTCTTCACTCACGCTACAGCTTTCATTTGCATTAGAAGAAACACTCCAGGTAAGCGTATAGGTTTGTCCCGGCTGGCCCGTAAAACTGGTATTCGGATTATTAGGATCTCCAAGTAATGCAGTCTCTCCATTATTATAAGACCAGGAGCCCGCGCCTATTTCAGGATCTATAGGAGAAGCAGCTAGCCAAAGTGTTTTTATTCCACATTCGGAAATCTCAGAAACTTCCCCTGCGTTTATTTCAGGAGGAGTAAGGGTTGTGAAGGTTTTAACTTTAGCAGCGCAATTCTCGCTGGAACTTACCAGAAAGGTATATCCTTTTCCGCCTTGCAATCCTGAAATTATAAAGCGTTCTGTCGCTATATCATAATTTATCTGTTCCTGCCCTAAATTAATTTGATTTCCTTCAGCATCTAATATGTCAAGTATGTAAGGAATATTTTCAGGATCAATCGTTTCCTCAGCAAAAAGTCCGCCGCTTACAGGTATGGAAACTACAGCGCCAAAATCATCAAAACAGGATGCTTCTTCCAATTCAATCGGAGCTCCTACAATCAATTCTTCAGGTTGCTGAATTGTAATCGTGTCTGTTCTTACTGTACATCCTTTAGCATCGGTTACATCGGCATAATAATCTCCAGCTATCAGGTTTTCTGCAATTCTTCCGGTTTGGCCATCACTCCAGAGGAAAGTGAATGGCGCTGTGCCGGTATTTTCAATTATATTGATTTCTATTTCACCGTTATCTCCTTCAAAACAACTTACATCTTGCAAAATGAGTTCCAATTCCGGACTAATATTGAAAATAATATTTATAGTATCACTTACAGTTTCACAAACCGCCCCGGCGTCTTCATTAGAAGTTAATATTAATTCTATTTCGCCCGAAGCAATTTCTTCTTCATTAGGGGTGTAAGTAGTGCTGATTAAATTAGGATCGGTAAATCGTGAATTATCTCCCGCTGCCGTGCTCCAGAAGCCTGAATTTATACTTGGATGCATTATTGAAGCTGAAGAAAGATCTATAATCGGTTCGTTGGAGCAAATTTCCATATCCTCTCCGGCAAAAACCACGGCTTTTTCAACTACTTCTACCGTAGTAGTTTTAGATTCTAAATTACAGCCATAGAAATCGGTGATTTGTAAGGAATATTCCCCTGCCATTTCAGCTGTAGCGTTCGGGATCTGAATTGTATCTGCCGCTACACGCTCACTTTCTTCATTTATAGTTTTTGATCTAGTGAATCCGTTTGGTCCCGTCCAGTTAAATGTTATAGGAAACCTACCGCCATCCAGGTTTGCTGCCAATTCTATAGTTTCATCTTCACAAATGGGGCCATTATTTTCAGGGATAAATTCGAAATTAAAAGATCTAAAAGCAGAAAATGAAATATCATCTATCCCAAAGTCGTTACCATCTCTTACTGGATTTTCATTAACAATTTTGAGTACAACTTGAGTATTAGAACCAGAATTCCATACCTGGGGGTTATAAAATTGAATCCATTCACCTCGAGCTAAACCAGTAAGATCCCCCAAATTACTTTCAGCTAGGGGGGTATTTTGTCCAGGTAATGTTATAATTAATCTTAACCTTGCTTCTTCTCGGGCAACTAAGTTGGAAGTCCAAGCACTAAAATAATAGTCTGTGTCAGTAGAAATGTCTATAGGATCTGTTTGCCACACTACACTACCTTGGCTTGGATCTCCATTTACGATCATGAAATTCCCGGAACCCCCATGTCCATAACCGTAGAAATCGTTGTGATAATCCCTGGCATTATCATCAACAGCATAATCTCCTTCGGGGTATAAATCCCCACCCGGAGGAACATACCTATAAACTGTATTAAAGCCGGTATTTCCATCTTCAAAATCTCCATTTGTAACTAAATTCTCACTTGGAGTTAGAGATGTGGAGGCTTCGCAGCCATCCCTGGTAACGTATAAAGTGTAAGTCTGGGCTAAACTAATATCTATGGAAGAATTATGGGATATTGTTTCACCTCCAGATTCCCACCTGTAGCTGTCATAATTCTGATCAGCAGACAGTCTTATTTTATTTGATTCTTCGAACACACAATAATCAGCTACGATTGTTGGTTGTAAGGGTTCTTTTATAATTACTTTTACAGAATTACTCCCTTGATTACAAATATCTTCATTTTCAATATCGTAAGTGTAAGTAGCAGTGAAAACTGTAGTTTCGCTCAGCTGACCAATATCTTCAGTGAGTAAATTTGGTTTACCTTCAATAAGCCATTGGGGATCATCTGAACGTGTCCAGTGAACAGAAGAACTAGTTGCTGATTCACTCGTAATATTTAAATTGTCAATCGCCCAATAATCTCTGTAATCTCCACCGCCATTATAGCGAAATCTAAGTATTAGATTTTCATGTCCTCGGGGAAGAGTAAATTCTCTCGAAGAAATGAAGTTCCCTGGAGAACCCTGAAGATTATTATAGCTGTGATTCTGTTCAATTGTTTCCCACGAATCTCCGCCATTTACTGAATATTCTATAAAACCTTCGCCACTTGAATTTCTAAAATAATGATCAAAATATAATCGGATATTACTTTGGCCTACGGTGTTAATAGTTGGACTGATGAGACTTGAATTATTATTCTCATTATTTCCATTAATTAAATAATACTGGGTACCATTAGGACTGAAGAAGTTTATATCACTGCAAAAAATGAAAAAACAGCTTCTGTATGCTCTTAGCCCATCTTCCCTTACTGTCCAATTTGAAGAGCCAGAAGAAGTCCACCCAGCATTTCCATTTTCGAAGCTATAATTTAAAGATAGTGGTTCTGCTGTTTCCTGATTTAATGTAGAACTGGAATATAATTTTATATCATTAATTTCAGCAGGACTTGAAGGCGAACAGATTTCTATTTCTTCAACAGCATCATTCTCGTTTTCATTCGACAAAGAGACTCCGGCCTCAACTTCTGGAGCAGGTTTTACATCTATGAAAACACTTTCCGTTTTGGGGTTACAATTTCCATAAGCGAAATTATATACGAATTCAACTCTATTTATTCTATTTTCAGTGGAATTAGTTAAAGTGGTATTTATAGCGCCGTTTCCAGAAGTTTTTGAAGCACTTATACCACTTTTAGGAACCATTTCCCAAGAAATTGATGAGTTGGAAATATTTAAACTGTTATTGGTGGTAAATTCCTGACCGCTGCAGAATTCAAAACTTTTATCACCTAATAAATTAGGAGTGGGACTTACAGGGACTTCAAGAATAATAGGATTTTCTTCTCCTATAACACAACCATTCTCTGCCTCTATTATAATTTCATATTCTACGGTAATAGTTACCTCAGAATTGTTAGTCAATATATCTTCAATATTTCCTTTGCCACTTTCAGTTCCATTAATTCCTTCTCTTTCTCTTCGAACCCAATAATAATTTTTAACAGGAATATTACTATCAAATTCATAAAAAAATGCAGCATCAGAACATATTTCATTGATCGTAGTTGAACTTGTAAGGTCGGGAGCAATTTGTGTGATAATAACCTCCTTTATGTTTGAGCAACCCTGAGTATTTTCACCTTTAATATAATAAGTGCCCAAACTAACTTCAGTAGGATTACTTATTGCTATGGTAGCTTCCGCATCTTCCCAATAGGTATAAGTTAAAGAGTTATTGCTTTTAATTGAAGTATCTGTAAGGTCAACTGCTGATACACACTCAGGTAGGTTTATTTCAAACTCCGGCGTTGGGTTTACCGTAATTACAACCGGAATTGTTGATCCTGTACATTCTTCTGCTTCAGGGCTAATTCTATAAGTAACATTTTGAGGCTGGGAAGTATTATTAGTAAGTTCATGTTCTATTATTCCTTCTCCTGCTAAACTTCCACTTATTGCGCCTTCAATACCTGCCGGGGCATCAACCGTCCAGGTAAAACCTGTGTTGGCTACCGGGCTCGCCAATGAAATATCTGTTATTTCTCCTGAGCAAATTTGATTGGTAAATGAAGCATCTGCCACCGGACTAGGTTTTACAGTTACAGCAATTTCAACCGGCTCTCCAATGCAGCCGTTAGCCTTTGGAGTAATGGTGATAGTAATATTTACTGGAATATTTGAATTATTTACCGGGGTAAAAACCGGAATCTCTGTAACGTTGGTTCGGTTGGAAAGTCCTATAGTAGAACCTCCTGAAATATCATAAGTAATCCCTGTAACATTACCCAATAAAGGTATTGCTTCAGTGGGAGCAGCGTTACATAGTTCAGGGATTACAGGCGTTTCTAATTCAGGTTTTGGTTTAACTTCTATAGTAAAAGTTTGTATTTCGCCAACACAGTTATTGGCCGATGGTACTATTGAAATAGTCGCTATTTGCAACTCGTTGGTATTATTATTTGCTGTAAATGGGTTGATATTCCCGGTGCCCGAAGCACCAAGGCCTATATTTGGATTATCGTTAGTCCATTCTACGGTACTGCCCGTTACCGAAAAACCGGAAAGATCGATAGTATTAACTGTCTCGCCCTCACAAATTTCAATATCGTTGGGTGTAGTAACAGAGGGAGTAGGGTTAATTGTAATAAAAAAATAATTTTCTTCTCCTTCACAATTTCCCCCAAATGGAATTACAGTGAATTTTACTTCTATAGGGCTACTAGTATTATTAATTGCTGTAAATTCAGGAATATTGCCAGTTCCGCTTGAAGCCAGGCCAATATTTGCATTAATATCGGTGTCGTAGAACCATTCGTATTTTTTATTTGCTAAATCATTTCCGGTAAAAATTATGCCGGAAATTTCTTCAGTATTACAATATTCGTTGCCATCAATTTCCGGAATTTCAACAGTAGGTTCAGGTATAGAAATTAATTGTTCCGCAGTTACAAAATTCTCTGCTGAATCCGTAAAAGTCCAGGTTACGGTATATTCTCCATAAGAATCAAATTCAAGAGGATCACCGGTGGTTCCAGTAATTTCTGTGTCGCAATTATCGGTAGTTGTTGGAAAATCTGTAATTTCTGTACCGCATGTCCAACTGATATCTGGTAATGATGGTTTAACTGGTGCTTGATTATCAACTACAGTTATTGTTTGTGTGGCGGTTGCAGTATTATCGGAATTATCGATTACCGTCCAGGTTACGGTAGTTTCTCCAATAGGAAAAACCAAAGGTGCATCATTAGTAGTATTTTTTATTCCGCAGTTGTCGTTTGTATTTGGGGTTCCCAGGTTTACATTAGAGGCTGTACATTCATTGTTGTCCGTATTTACGCTCAAATTCGCAGGGGCGGAAATTGTAGGGTTTTGATTATCAACTACAGTTACTGTTTGTGTGGCGGTTGCAGTATTATCGGAATTGTCGGTTATTGTCCAGGTTACGGTAGTTTCCCCCATAGGAAAAACCGAAGGCGCATCATTTGTAGTATTTTTTATTCCGCAGTTGTCGTTTGTATCTGGTGTTCCCAGGCTTACATTAGAGGCTGTACACTCATTGCTATCTGTATTTACGCTTACATTCGCAGGGGCAGAAATTGTTGGATTTTGATTGTCAACTACAGTTACTGTTTGTGTGGCGGTTGCAGTATTATCAGAATTATCGCTTACCGTCCAGGTTACGGTAGTTTCCCCAATAGGAAAAACCGAAGGCGCATCATTAGTAGTATTTTTTATTCCGCAGTTGTCGTTTATATTTGGTGCTCCCAGGTTTACATTAGAGGCTGTACACTCATTGTTGTCAGTATTTACGCTCACATTTGCAGGGGCGGAAATTGTAGGATTTTGATTATCAACTACAGTTACTATTTGTGTGGTGGTTGCAGTATTATCGGAATTATCGGTTACTGTCCAGGTTACGGTAGTTTCTCCAATAGGAAAAACCGAAGGCGCATCATTTGTAGTATTTTTTATTCCGCAGTGGTCGTTTGTATTTGGTGTTCCCAGGCTTACATTAGAGGCTGTACATTCATTGTTGTCCGTATTTTTGGTAACATTTCCAGGTGCAATGACAGTTGGATTTTCATTATCAATAACAGTAATTATTTGGGTGTCACTATCAGTTCCTTCGTTGTTGGTTATGGTCCAGGTTATGGTAGTATTCCCTACAGGAAATTGGTTTGGAGCATCGTTCGTTACGTTCCCTTCACCACTCGTTTGGGGAGAACCTAAAACTACATTTGAAGCGTAGCATTGTCCAGAATTATTGTTGAATGTTTTATCACCAGGAGCGGTAATAGTGGGGGCTGCATTTAAATAGAAACCAACAAAAAAGAAATTTTCAGAATTTTTATCTTTTAAAACTGGTTTTTCAGGCCCATAGGAAATATTAGAAAATAACGGATTTACAGCGTGTATGAACAAGCCGTAAATAAGAATTATTAATAAAAACCGGGGAGTAATTTTACCCATAGGCAACTAAAATGTTACAAGTGGTAAAATTACATATAAAAAAACTATTTTAACAAGAAATTAAGTCAGAAATATAACTTAATCCTCTAAAAATCAGATTAAATGCAAATTAAATAGGATGAAAGGTTTTAATTGTAAGAAAAGACTTTCTTATTTCATAATAAACTTTTTATTTCTGTTTCCATCTGCTGTAATTAGTTTTACAATATAAACACTGGCGCCTACGGGATTTATTACTAGAATGTTCTGTTTTTGTAGTGGAATATCGGTATGTGTCTGGACAAGTTTTCCGCTTAAATCAAATACATGAACCTCAGATATCTCAATGAGTTCAGGATTATCAATTCTAAGTTCATAAGTTTCGTCATTATATTTAAAATCTATTGTCGAACTTAAATCAGGTTTTTCTGGAATTTCGGGAATCGCTTTAATATTCTTAAAGATTATTTGAAACCTGTTGTGAATTCTACCCAGCTGAGAGATAGCGTCATAAGGTTTTTCTTTAAGATCGTGCACAGTATCCAGTAATTTATCATTCAAATAAACCGGAATTTCATCAGGGAAATTTTCAAGACTATCTATATGAATTTTAAAATACCCATCTCCGGCTATTTTTACACCAATAGGTAAGACCTGACCTGTGTTAAAATTGGGAACACCCTGAATCACAACTTTCGAGGAATCTATAAGCCAGTACATATCTTCCTGGTTATTTTCTATTAAAGGAGCGTCATAACCAAGGTCAAAACCATTGCTGGTATTAACATCTCGGGTAACTAAAATTTGCCGGTGGTAACCTTTTGGAGAATGGAATTTAAGCCTAATTTTAGCTCTTTCATCGCTATCCTGAGCTTTTATATTTTTTGATTTGGCAAGAGGTTGAAGAAAAATTGAACTGCTCACATTTTCTCTAACACCCTGGCGCTGGGAATTTTTAAAAATAACATCACCTCCTGCTATTGTAATATTTCCTGAATTTTCTTCATCTAACCTTGTGTTTAGGAAAAATCCCTGGCCTACAGGAATAAATTGTTGCGGGGTTTTTGTCCCCTTGGCATCGTTGGCATTTATACGATAATCATTTGAAATTGCCTGCACCCCGCCGGCTAGTGAATATGCTGCATAGCCACCCACATATTCCCTAAGTATATGAGTATTTTCTGCTCCAAAATGATCCCAAAAATAAACCACTCCGTTAAAAACATTTTGTGAATTTCTACCGTCGGTAACATCTTTTAGATTATCCAGGATAAATTCGTTGGCATTTAGCGCCGACGGATATGGGTTGCCTACCAGGTAATTCATATCTGGACCAATGTTTAATTCAATTCTGCCATTATGCGGCTTACCAGTAAAAACATAGTTTTGTTCCTCCAGAATTGAAGCCGTACCCGAGCTTCCTTTCATAGTAAACCCTTCGCCGGTGTTAAGGGTCCCGTTAGCTCCAATATGTTCCCAGTCTCCATATTGGTTTGCTCTGCCGTTAAAAGCATGTAGCCAGTAAGCACTTATTATAATTGGAGATGTTCGGGCCTGGTCCGCTGCCGCATGACCTCCTCTAAAATCTATATTTAAAGGATTTTGTGTATTTGTGCCATCTCGCAAGATTGTTGAAATGGTATATGGAGAATTATTACTACTTCCTTGTGCACTAACCGGCGAGCTCCAGTAATTATAGTTAAAACTGTTACGGGTGCCCTGTTGATCTCGTTCTAAATAACCACTACTGGCCTCTTCCAAAATACTAGCCTCATCCTGCAAAAGTTGGGATTCGCCAATTAAATTTATAATCCCATCTAATTTCAAATAATGGGTAATACGCAGAAATTTTCCATTATTATATTCATCCATCGCATCACTGGGATCGGCAATTTCCAATTCTTTCTCTTCGGATATTAATCCCAAAACGGTAATATTTTTATTTCCTGAATTAATATTGTGAGAAGTTCTAACGATATTCCATTCAATTGGATCTCCATTTATTCCTGTGCTGTTTGGTGCATCCCAAACTTCAAAATGCGTCCAGGTATTATTAGTAGCCCAGTTTTGCCCGTCTGTTCGTGAAGTGTAGGGCAGTGGCGCCGTATTTTCCTGGAGCGTTTCCATATTTTTAAGTTTACCGGGGATGGCATTTTGTGCCAAATCGGGAGTGGTTCCTCCGACTACAAGTTCCTCCTGAGCTAATAATTGGTAGTATCCCGCTAAATCAGCAAAACTTAATCCTTGCGGCACATTCATAGGAATTTCTACTCCCATTTGAGTACCATTATTGTAGAGACGTTGGTTCATCATAAACCTTATTTGTTCTACGGTTATAGCAGTATTCCAAATTCTGACTTCTTCTATCCAGCCTGTAAAATAATTTTCAGCAGTACTAGTGGTATTGTTCCAGCTGGCACCAATAAGGGTTCTTTTGCCACCATTTCCGAGGTTAAAACTACCGCTTTCAATTCCGTCTATATAAAGAGTATTATTAGAAACCGCAATATGATACCAACGGGAATTTGTATTAATTCCAGCCGGTAAGTTTTCTAGATTAATTTCGAAGTTAGGCCCGCTTATAATAGTTCCTGTTGAAGCTTCAGGCCGAATCCACGCCTCTAAACTGTAATTTCCTGTATATCTTTCTCCTAAATCAACATAGTCATCTAACCCATCAAAATCAAGGGCAATACAATCTTCAAAAACAACTTCCGCAGTTTCATAAATTGGTGAACAAGTTTCATTTTCAATTAAATTTCCATTCTCGTCGGTTTCAGTAGATTCTAAAACCCAGGTAATAGTATAGCTTTCCGGACTTTCCGATTGCGAAGTGAAAATAGCATTCGGGTTGTTTATAGGGTCGCTCTCATTTTCAGGATCAATATTTGAAAATTCGTAGCCTTCGGGCCCTTCTACTACCCATTTTCCAATATATCCATCCAGGGTAGGATAGGAAGTGATTTCGCCCTGAGCTTCGCTACTTACAGTTGCAGTTAATTGTGCAGAATAAACTCCGCAGCTCCCGGTTTCAGCCTGTACGGTAGAAGTATATTGGTCGTAAACAAAAACTCTAATTTCTTCATTGTTAGTAGCAGTAGCGCAAGAGCCGCCTGTGTATTCTAAAGTGGTGGTAATTACAGAGACATTCCATCCAATTTCAGTGGGTTCCCAGATTTCTGAATTATTTGTACCAATAATAACCGGAGTATCGGGATCTGTAGTGTCTTCCCAAACTACTCCAACATTTTGTGGTCCATCGGGTAAAATAATATTATCAATAGCCCATACATCACCCTGTCTGGCTCCAACATAACTAAACATTATTCTTAAGTTGTTTTGCCCAATATAATCTCCCACATCAATTTCAATTTTATTTTCAGGTCGGGAAATAGGCGTTCCCGAGGCAAAATTATTATAATTCCCACTCGAAGGATCCCCGTTATTACTATATAATGAGGTGTAAGTACTGCCGCCGTTTGTTGATATTAAAACTTCAATAGAGGCTCCATCGGTAAGGTTGTAGGCCTGATCAAAAGTTAAAATGCCTGAGTCCATTCCGTCTAAAGCAAATACGTTGGTCTCCATAGTAGAGGTGTTATTCCCAGAGACCAGGGAGAAACCTTTGTTTCCGTCATCTAAACTGTGATCAAATAATTGAAGTGAGGTATTGTACGGGGATGAAAGGTTTGCCGTAATAAATTCCCTTGGCGTCACCCTACGCCAAACATTAGGAGCAGTATTGTTGGCGCTGGTTTCAAAGTTTTCTTCAACTCCATTAGAATTTATAATTCTCCAACCCTGTTGATTTATTGAAGCGTTATCAAAATTACCACTATCATTTACTCCGTCACCAGATTGATAACCCGTTTCGGCACTTAAAGTGACATCGGCTCCCAAACAAATTAAATTCTCACTCACAGTTACGGGAGCAGGTTCAATATTAGAAGAGATTACACTTAAAATAGCCGTTCTGCTTACCACTGGATTAGTACAGGAACCATTTACTATTTCTGCCTGAAAAATTAATGTTTCGGTACCAACCAACCCGGTAATAATTGCTGAGGAAAGGACATTGCCGTTTTCTCCTGGTATAGTTTGAAAAGAAGCCTGTGATGCAGTTCGGTATTTCCAGGCAAATACCTCCCCGGTATGGCCGGAAAGAACCAGGTCTTCTAAAAATTCTGGATCCTCACAAGTGGTATATAATCGGTCGAAACCTGCAAAATTTAATTCCCCGCCAATTGGCCGTTCATCTACCTGTATATAAATTGTTTCTGAAATAGTTTCTTCACAAACTCCATTTTGTACCGCAGCTCTAAAACCGGTGGTTGTGATAAGGTTTTGATAAGTATAGCTTGTAGAAATTTCCGATTCTTCTAAATCTATAATTTTCCAGGTTTCACCAATATCTTCTGTGAATTCCCAACGAATTACCTCACCATTAATGCCAGACAATGCAATTTCTCCCGAATTATTTCCAGTACAAACATTGGTTTCTCCAGATATAGTTCCGGCATCGCTGGGTTGATCTACTTCAATGGTAATTTCAGCGGTAGTAGAACATTCTCCTGTTCCAGTACCAACCACTTTGTATGTAGTAGTTATTTCCGGCTTGACCTCCAGGGAAGCGGTAGTGCCAATTTCTTCATCGGCTTCATTATACCAAACATAAGTATCAGCTCCCTCCGCAGTTAATGTTACCAATGATGCGGCACACACCAGGGTTTCTGAAGAGGTTATGGTAACTTCCGGTAACTCATGAATTATGACTTCAATAGCAACTTTATCGCTTTCGCAATCATTTAGACTTTGAGAAACGTAATATTGGTACGTTCCCATACTTTCAGTATTGGGCAGGGGCGCTTCTGAAAGCAGATTTTCTTCGGCATCATACCAATTTAAACTAGCCGAGTCCGCTACCACAGCTTCAAGAGGATTGGCTGTCTCGCCTTCACAATATTCTATAGAAATTGTAGTTTCGGGAGCTGCAGGTTTTTCTTTAATATTTACACTTACTGCTATACGTTCACTTTCGCAAACATCTGGTGTTTGGGTAACCCAATAAATGATTTCTCCCGGTTCATCAGTACTCGGTACCGGAGTTTCAGGAAAAGCAACATCACCGTTTTCAGTGGCGTACCAGGTGAGATTTTCGCCTGCCAGAACGCTTAAAGCAGGAGCTTCTTCATATTGACAATATTCAAAATTTGCTACCGTTGGCGGTTCCGGTACTTCATTTAAGCGTAATTGAAAAGGATTAGTCACTGCGGTAGAACAAGTGAATTCCGCCGGCCCCTGGACTTTCACATAATAGTCGCCATTGTAATTGGTAGTGACATTTATTATCTCCAATGTACCAGCATACCTGCCGTTTTCATCGGCCGGTTGAGTAGTGATTGTAATATTTTCATCGGAATCATCTACTATGGAATTTCCTTTATACCAGGTGAAAGTTAATGGTGCACCGTTAGCATGGGCAATAAACTTCATGGTAACTTCTGAAAAACCGTCTCCGCAAATCGGCACTTCGGTCACAGGTTCTTCTATAATTATATCTTCATCTACGTTTAAGCTAACGGTTTCTGAAGTAACCGGTGCACAACCTGCCGGTCCACTCACTTCAACATAATATTCACCGGCGTTTTGGGAAGTGGTATTATTAAAAGATAAAGTGGCTTCGGTAGCTCCTGAAACTGCTTCTCCATCCCGGAACCATTGATATTGAAGTTCATCACCAGTTGCAACTACAGAAAGTTCACTGGGTTCTGTAGAGCAAATCCCTACACTAAATGGTTGAGAGGTAATTGCCGGAGCTTCATAAATTATGATGTTGGTGGTAACTTCTGAAGCAGTACAGGCATCAATTTCTGGAAGTGTATATGTTATGGTATGTTCGCCGGGTTCGCTTGCTGCAGGATTAATATTCCCTTCACTATCTATAACTAAACCGGTACTTCCAGAAAAAGTTCCGGTTTTATAAAGCTCTGGTGTTTCTTCAAAATTTACAGGAAAGTTTTCACTATTTGAACTGCAAAATGGTGCATTGTAAGAAATACTCGCATAAGGAACTTCGGTAATACTTACATTAGTGGTTAAAAATACTTCTTCGCAACCTCCCGCAGCTGCTATAATACATGTGACTGTATAATCTCCCGGATCACTGGAGCCGGGGAGAATGTCTCCGGAATTTTCATTAATTGAAAGTCCCACAGGAGAAGCTGAAAAAGTTCCGCCGGCAATAGTTCCACTCACTTCCGAAAAATTTATTTGTTGAGGTGTATTATTTGAAGCACAAAAAGGCCCGGCATAATTTAAAGTTGCTGTTGGTAATTCTGTAATTAGGATCTCAGTTTCTGTAGAAATCATTTCGCATCCCGCTGAAGCTTCTAAGACATAGGTCACTGTATAAGTGCCTGGATCACTGTTTGCCGGATTTATTTCACCGGTTTCTGTGTTAACCGCTAAACCTGAGGTTGAAGAAAAAGTACCTCCGGTTATTGCTCCACCTCCGGTAATTGCAGGAGTGAAAGTTGAGGAATCACCCTTACAAAATTCATTGAAATCGTATGTGATTTCAGGAGTTGGAATTTCAGTAATTACTACCTCACTTGTAAATTCATATTCATTACACCCATCGGCAGCAGGAGTAGTATATGTTACCGTGTAAGTTCCTGGCGTGCTATCAGATGGATTTATAGTTCCCGTATTAGCATCAATAGATAAGCCTGCTTCTGCCGTAAATGAACCATTTTGGTAATTTCCGCTACCCGTTAAAGTTACTTCTTTGGTTGAATCACCGGCCGAGCACATTGGCGTCTCATAGCTAAAGTCTACTTGAGGAATTTCTTTAATGCTGATGGTAGTGGTAATTAATACCTGTTCACAACCTAAACTTGCCGGAATTGTATAAGTAATATTGTAATCACCGGGTTCACTACTGGAAGGACTTATTGTTCCTGTGCCGGGATCAATCTGAAGCCCGGGTTCAGCGCTAAAAGTTCCGTTTTCATAAGCTCCGATGGTATTTTCAAAAGTCACTGATTTAGCCTGGTCATCATCTTCACAGAATATAGATTCTTCATATACTAATTCTACTGAAGGAACCGGATTTACGGTTATTTCAAGGCTTTCGGAAAGCGTTTGAACGCAAGTGGGTTCTTCCTGGTATGATGTACTTACTAATTCATAGGTGGTAGATTCTGTGAGATTCCCGGAATTAAAAACGGCTTCCCCATTCTCATTTAAATCTATGGTTTTTGTGGTTCCGTTTTCAGTATAGGTGACTTGAGTATTGGGTGTACCTGAAAGTGTAATACCTGTAGTTGAATTTTCACAAATATCATGATTCTCTGTTAGGAAACTGGCCGTAGGGTTTGGTGCAAAGTAGAGAGTAACTTCAGCATAACCATCTCCACAAGCATCGGGATCGTTCTTATTGGTTTCTGGTTCTGGCACATTCACTGTGATAGTTATTTCCTGACCAAAATCGGCTGAGGTTGGTATATATTGGATAGTAAAATTATTAGGATAATTATTTGTAATAGGTGGAATATCTGTAAAGCTTCCCCCTCCATTATGTGAAAATGCAGGTTTAAATTTTTTGAAACCTCCAAATTCAATAGTTACATCAATTGGAACGGCCGTAGTGGTAGAACATAAATCCTGATTTTCTCCAAGATCGGTTATTACAAAATCAGAAACCGTAATTTCTGAATATTGACTTTCAGTGCTCTCACCGCAAATATTTCCAGCCACTACTTTTACTATTTCATTTGAATAAGGAGCACTATTAGTAACATTCACAAGAATTGCATTGGTATTCTCGCCACTTACTATTTCCCATCCCGAAGGTAAAATCCAACGATAATAATCAACCTCAGAATCATTAGGAACACTAAAAGAGATATCATTACGAGGTGGACAAATGGCATCTATTCCCAAATCTGTAGAGATAGTTCCGGGTTGATTTGGCACATCGTTTACGGCTGTTACTGCCAGACTAATTATCTCACTATCACCACACTCATTTATGGCAAACACTTCAATGTTTCCTGAAGTTGGGGAGGCACTAACAATAATACTGTTGGTGTTTTCTCCTGAAGTAATTACCCAACCGGAGGGTAATGACCATTCATAAGAATCAGCGTAGTTAATTTGGGGAATACTATATTCCAATTGAGTGGCATCTGCGCAAACTTCAACTTCCCCGGTTATTTGGATATTTTCAATTACTGGGGCAGGTGGATCAATATTTACCTCCAGGGTTTGTAAATTACCGGTACCGCAGTTATTGGTTGCTGAAACACTAACTTCTCCACTCTCTCCATATTGCCCACTGATAACCTGAATTTGTGGTGTACCCTGACCTGAAACTATAGTCCAGCCCTGGGGCAGGTCCCACGTGTACGACTCAGCTTCATTCATTTCAGAAATTGAAAAACTTAAAGAACTTTCAGGACAAATCACTTCAAATCCGTCTGCTATTTGCAGGCTTATTTCACCGGGAAGGGGAGGAGTTCCATAGTCTACATTTACTGCTAGAATATTTGCTTCGCTTTCACCACAGGAATTTACAGCTGTAACGCTAATGTTTCCGTTTTGGTCATAATTCCCAGTAGTTACGCTAATTTGATTAGAATTTGCATCGCCATTTATAGTCCAACCTGCTGGTACTGTCCAATTATAACTTTCAGCATCTGGGACCTGGGAAATGGAATAGGTTTCTATAATACCCGGACAAACCTGGTTCACGCCAGAAATGTTACCAGGGGTATTAGGAATATCTGGTTGCACAGTGATATTTAACTCACGTGAAATACTCTCTCCACAAGAATTTATAGCAATTACTTCTAAAATCGTATTGCCTGGATTCCCGGTAGTTAGGTCAATGGTATTAGTGGTACTACTGCCGCTCCAATCGCTGGGAACAATCCATTGGTAAGACTCTGCATTTGGAACTTCACTTATTGTATAATTTTCAGGGGTGCCGGGACATACTTCAGTATTGCCGGAAATTCCTCCCGGCTGAGTAGGAGCACCCGGTTCCACATTTACAGAAAGTGTCTGCTTAGTTTCCCCACAATCATTAATAGCTCTTACACTAATTTCTCCTCCCTGGCTTCCTGTGGTCACTTCTATACTGGTGCCGGTGCTGCTACCATCCCAACCCTCAGGTAATTCCCATATATAGGAATCAGCAAAATTTACGGCTGAAATATTATAGGTGGTGCTTATGCCGGGACAAATACTTATTTCTCCCTGGATGTTTCCAATACTTGCCGGTGGGCCGTCTTTTTCGCTTACACTAATAATATTACTGGTAAAATCTTCTGTACAGGGTAAGCTGGAACTTACTAAAAGCTTTACGTTATCTCCTTCAACTAAGTTTCCGGAAAAAGAATTGCCTGAACCTTCAATTTCACCATTAACCTGCCATTGATAATCTGGGTTGGTTCCTGTATTTGAAGAAGATGCTATATTAAAGCTGATGAGGTCACCGGGACAAATTTCTGCTGAATTGGCTTCAATCACCGCGCTTCCTACTCTAACGGGGTTTACTATCATCTGAATATAATCACTGGTAAGGTTACATTCTGCATCATCACCGCTGGTAACAATAACTTTTATGCGATCATTATGTGAAAGAGTAGTGGTGGTAAATTCTGCGGCATTAGTACCTGTATTCGTACCATTAATTTGCCATTGATAATTAAGAGTGCTCCCGGTGTCTCCCGTGGCGCTGAAAGTGACTTCTTCTCCCGCACAAATTTCCTTGCCGTTGTTAGAACTTATACTTAGCGAGTTGGGGCAGGCCTGCCCGTAAATACC